>NZ_NCWQ01000075.1:0-19298 GCF_002156885.1 Flavobacterium sp. AJR
TGGTGCCTCTCTCTTTTTATCTTATAATCCCGTTTTCTGATTTATTTTATCATAAATCTCGGTCACTTTTTTGGGAGCATTAAATCGATAACCCGCCGTAATTTTTACAGTCGATATATTATCATTTAAGCCTATATCACTTGTTTCACCCTCAACAAAATTGAGATAATTAATATTCACGAATGCAAAAAACGAATCGGAATTGTAACCCGTTTTCAAACTCATATCCAATTCAGAAACCACTTTAGAATGACCCTCCGTAAAGTAAATACCTGCGCCCAAAGATAATCCTGCAGAAACCAAAACATGTTTTCCTAAAACCAGATTATAAAAATAGGATGGCGCCAATGAGAACAGATATGTTTTCCCATTTATTTTATCTCCATCTCCATTATATTTTATATTGGTGTAATAAGCAGAAAAGTTAGGAATAAAACTTCCTGCACTCTTTGTTTGCCACTCATTCTGACTTGCGATTGCTTTATAAGAAAACTTTTTATTAAAAATATAAGATGTAGCTCCACCAATTTTAATCGATTTAAATCCTGGGAAAGCCGCGTCTATACCATCTTGACTTACATAAAACCCTTTTTGATAAAAATAAGTAAAGCTCTGCATCCATTGCTTGTGATAC
The DNA here is from genome assembly GCF_002156885.1 of Flavobacterium sp. AJR. Classification (NCBI taxonomy): domain Bacteria; kingdom Pseudomonadati; phylum Bacteroidota; class Flavobacteriia; order Flavobacteriales; family Flavobacteriaceae; genus Flavobacterium; species Flavobacterium sp. AJR. The sequence goes on from NZ_NCWQ01000075.1 coordinate 635, forward strand.
AATCTTGTATTAAGACTTAAAAGCTTAGAACCAGAATTATCTTTATTGGCATTTAAAAATTTTGGAGAGAAACCAAATGACAAATCAACAAACTTAAACGAAAGTGAAGCGCCTAATTGTTCTTTTCGATTAGGAATCAAATTAAGAATTTTTGTCCCTTCTCCAGGAACAGGGTAAACAAACTGAAAATTATTGGATGTATCCAGATAATAAATACTTGCGGTAACTTTATCATCATATGATTTAAAATAGGGATTTTGAAGAGAATCTTTTTGAGCAAAACACCCAAAAACTCCTGCAAAAAACATAATATAAATCAATTTTACATCCATTCTCTAGGATTTTCAAGCGTTTGTATTAATCTTTCCTCATCGCTTCCTACTTCTGGATGATGATCGTAAACCCATTGTACATGAGGTGGCAAACTCATTAAGATACTCTCGATTCTACCATTGGTTTTTAAACCAAATAAAGTTCCTTTATCGTGAACCAGATTAAACTCGACATAACGACCACGACGAATTTCTTGCCATGTTCTTTGTTCTTCGGTATATAATAGAATTTTTCTTCTTTCGACAATTGGAACATAAGCTTCTAAGAAACTATTTCCTACTTCGGTAACAAAATTATACCAATCCTGCATGCTCATTTCGTCTGTAGCTTTGCAATAATCAAAGAACAATCCTCCTATTCCGCGGGCTTCATTACGGTGCGCATTCCAGAAGTAGGCATCACATTGTTTTTTATATTTCGGATAAAACTCTGGATTGTGTTTGTCACAAGCTATTTTACATGTCTGATGAAAGTGTTTCGCATCTTTTTCGAACAAATAATAAGGCGTTAAATCCTGACCTCCACCAAACCATTGCTGAATTACATTTCCTTGATTATCATACATTTCAAAATAACGCCAATTGGCGTGGACAGTAGGAACCATTGGATTTTTTGGATGTAAAACCAAACTTAGTCCACAAGCAAAAAAATCGGCTTCGCCTACATTAAACATTTTTTGCATGGCTTCTGGCAATTTACCATGAACTGCCGATATATTAACACCGCCTTTTTCAAAAACAGCTCCGTTTTCGATTACACGTGTTCTTCCACCTCCTCCTTCTGGACGTTCCCAGATATCTTCACGGAATTTGGCTTGACCATCAACTGCTTCTAATCCTGAAACTATTGTATCCTGAAGGCCTTGTATATATTTATAAAACTGTTCTTTCATCTTTTTGTTAATTCATATAATTCCATATCTAACGCAAGTTCATTAGTTGGAGTAAATTCGCTAATTAATGTTTTTCTCCATAGGAATCCGCAATTTTCTGCGACTTTAATGCTTCCTAAATTCGTTTTATGAGAAATAATTTGTAATGTTTTCAAATTTAATTCATTGAAAGCATAATTTGAAATTTGACTTACTGCATCAGATACCCAACCTTTTCCTTGATATTTTGCTCCAATACAATAAGCAAGTTCGCCTTGTTTGGTTTCCCAGTTCAATTTCTTGATGATAATTAGTCCTGCAATTTTATCAGTTTTGTTTTCTTTAATTCCAAAAGTAAATTCAGAATTGGATTGAATCTCGTTATTTTTATCTAAAACATAAGCTTTTGAAGCTTCAAGAGTCAAGTTTTTAGAAAGCGTTCTAGGAAAATATCTTTTAAAACGTTCAACATTATGAAGCATCATTTCATTAAGACTTATCGCATCTTTTAAAGTTAAAGTTGTTATATGAAACTCTTCTGTTTTATAGATTATCATTTGCTATGATTTACAAATTTGCTTTTGCAGAAGCAATTTTACTAATAATCCCAAATGAAAAGGTCTTGCTTTCTTGCTGAACATATTCATAAATGGCAATTGCTTTTCCTGAAAAGTTATAATTATCTACAACGGAGAATCTAACTAAAAAATCTCCAAATAATTCTAATTGATTCCAATCTAAATGGCATCTAACTAAGAGCGTAATTAAATCCTGTTCGCTAAGATTAACCATACTCTCTACACTTAATCCAAAGCTTGTAAGTTCATTATCGATAAGACTAGTATCTTCGATATTCCAAAATTTAGGCAGGAATCCAATGGACATTAATACTTTAAGTACATTGTCTATTCGGGTACTTTCTTCATCTCGTAATCCTTTGTTTAGCATATTTTAATATTTTATTTTCTGCAAAGTTTCTAATAGTATCTTTTTATCACTCTCTCTTTTACAAAGTAAGAGTTATAAGTACGTTTTATTATTCTGTATAAGAAAAACAAAACGGGTAATGAATAATATAAAAAACCCATACACATTGCGATATATGGCTTTTCCATAATTAATCCACTAGATTTTATTTCATCAAAGTAATGAACTTTTTCCAAAAAATCGGGTGTAAGTCCTAGTTTTGGTACAAACACATTCCCTAGCACTACGGCAAAAAGTAAAACAAAATACAACATTGCCCTAAAAACCGATTTTGCTATCTCTTTTAATCTAATTTCATCACTAACATTTGAGAAAGCAAATCGCATTCGATTTAAAACTACCAGCAAATAAATATAAAAAATATTGGTATCAATAACAGAATTATTGAAACTATATGCAAAAAGACCGTACATGGGAAAAAAGACGAAAATAGAATATCTCTTTGGCATTACCGCCATAAAAACTCCTGAATGAACCATTATAAATTCAAAAACGATTAATATAGCTAAATCGTTTATCAAACTAGTATTGTATTGTTCAGGATGCAACCAAACCATCAAAAACACAGTCGCATAATAAGCATAAAAGCCATATTCTATAAAAGAAAATGGTGAGTTTCTATGAAAATTTATATTTGCGAGCATTTATTTTCAGTATCTCTTAATCCTCTTTAGTTTCATTTCCTGCAAGGTTTTTTCAACCTTGTAGGTTTGTCCTACATAAGCAGCTAAGCCATTTGACTCCTATAAGGTTGAAAAAACCTTGTAGGAGTCAAAACTGTAAACTGTAACTGAGCACTACAAACTTCTAGTTCCCGTATTCCTTAACCGCGTCAATAAACGCTTTGGCGTGGTCTACAGGAACATTTGGTAAAATTCCGTGACCTAAATTTACGATATATTTGTCTTTTCCGAATTCATCAATCATTTGGTGTACCATTTTTTTGATGGTTGGAATTGGAGAAAATAATCTTGATGGATCAAAATTTCCTTGTAATGTTATATTTCCTCCAGATAGGTAACGAGCATTTCTTGCCGAACAAGTCCAGTCAACTCCTAATGCCGAAGCACGACTCTGACCCATTTCGCCTAAAGCAAACCAACATCCTTTTCCGAAAACAATTACCGGAGCGTGGTCAGCCAAAGCTTCAACAATCTGATTCATGTATTTCCATGAAAACTCTTGATAATCTACAGGTGAAAGCATTCCACCCCAAGAATCAAAAATCTGAACAGCGTCAACTCCTGCTTTTACTTTTTCTTTTAGGTATAAAATAGTTGTATCTGTAATTTTTTGTAATAATGTATGTGCAGCTGCTGGGTTTGAAAAACAAAATCCTTTAGCAGTATCAAAACTTTTAGAACCTTTACCTTCTACAGCATAGCAGAAAATTGTCCAAGGAGAACCTGCAAAACCAATTAAAGGCACCTCATCATTCAGCATTTCCTTTGTTAGCTTAATTGCATCCATTACGTAACCAAGGCTTTCCTGAATGTCCGGAATATAAACTCTCTGAACATCTTGCATCGTACGGATAGGATTTGGTAAAAACGGACCAAAATTCTCTTTCATCAATACTTCAATTCCCATTGCTTGAGGAACTACTAAAATATCCGAGAATAAAATTGCAGCATCTGGAGCAATACGACGAATAGGCTGTACAGTAATTTCTGCAGCTAATTCTGGAGTCTGACAACGAGTGAAAAAATCATATTTATCACGCAAAGCGATAAATTCTGGCAAATATCTTCCTGCCTGACGCATCATCCAAACTGGCGGACGTTGAACTGTTTCTCCTTTAAGTGCTTTTAAAAATAGGTCGTTTTTTAACATGGTTTTTATTTGCTTTAGGCTTTAAGCTTTAGGCTTTAAGCATTTGTTTGTCTATAATTTTTTGCTTTCAGCTTAATGCCTAAAGCTTATTGCAATATTCAGTAATTACGTCTTCAAGCACATCTTCAACAGTTGGTTGATCAGCGATGATGATGTTTTTAGTAATTTTTTCTAAAGCCTCTGCCGTGGTTTCTCCAATACAAAAGCATTTTTCATTTTTAATAGTATTCTCTTTCAGATAACTTTCAATTCCAGATGGGCTATAAAACAAGATTCCATCTACAGCTGAATTGATTTTTTGAGGAGTTAAAGTAGTTTCATACACATTAATCTCATTCAATTTTACTCCAGCATCTTTTAGTGCTTTTGGCAATGTTTCTCTTCTAAGGTTTCCACTGAAAAAGGTATAACTTTCATTGCCATAAATCAAAGTAATTATTTCGGCAAGATCAGCTGCATAACCAGTATAAGCTACAACATTAAATCCGCTTTCAGATAATAGAATCTTTGTTTTTAAACCAACGCAAAAGACATTTTTACTTTTCAATTCTTCTGATTTTGGATCAGATAAAACGCTATGAACTGCATTCTGACTCGTGAAAATCAGATTTTCGTTGATATCCTGAATCTTAAAAGGTTTATTTTGAGTTTCAATGAAATTTGCTTCTACTAAATCAATATTTGCTTTTTGCAATTCTTGTTTCTGAATACTCGAAAGTATTTTTGTAGATAATATTTGAATTGTTTTAGCCATTATTTTTTTAGAGATTCTTTAATCGATTTCATTAATTCAGCCCCACCATTCTTTAGAACTTCTTGTGCCATATTAAAACCTAGTTTTTTCCATTCTTCAATTGGAACAATCTTATCAATTTCGATTTTTATTTTTCCATCCAAAGAAAATAAAACCCCTTGAAAATGAAGCGTATCTTCTTCATCATTATATTTGACTAAAGAGCCTATTGGTGCGGTACAACCACCCTCAAGAGTTCTTAAAAACTGGCGTTCGATATAAGTAACAATTTCTGTTTCTATATCATTAAGTTGAGTTAGAGCGTCCAATGCAAAATTGTCATTTTCCATAGCCACAACAACCATTGCACCTTGAGCTGGTGCTGGAATCATCCAATCCAGATTAATATAATTTTCTGGTTTTAAATTGATTCTCTCTAGTCCTGCTGCTGCAAAAACGGCTCCGCTCCAATCGTTATCGTTTAATTTTTGCATGCGTGTATTTACGTTTCCACGTAAATCAACAACTTTATGATTTGGGTATTTGTTTAACCATTGCGCCTGGCGACGTAAACTTCCGGTTGCAATAGTAGCAGACTCATTTAAGAAATCCAGATTGCCTTTATGAACCAAAATATCTAATGAATTGGCTCTTTCCAGAACAGCTGCCTGAACAATTCCTTTTGGCAAAGCCGTTGGAACATCTTTCATAGAATGCACTGCAATATCTATTTCACCATTAATCATGGCAATATCTAGTGTTTTAGTAAAGATACCTGTGATTCCGAGTTCGTAAAGTGGTTTGTCAAGTAATATATCACCTTGCGATTTAACCGCAATAATTTGGGTTTTATATCCTAAATCGTTTAGTTTTTTCTCGACCGTATGCGCTTGCCAAAGGGCTAATTCGCTATCGCGAGTTCCTATTCTTATAATTTTATCTGCCATTTCTGTTTATTAAAACCAAGGTTTCTTGTTTTTTACCATTAAGAAATTAAGGTTCATTAAGCTTGGTGAGTATTCTTTTAAGTTAATAAAGATAATCTCTTACCTTAAAAAATAGTTCGCTATCCTAATTTTCATCATTAAGAAATTAAGGTTCATTAAGGATTGTATTTATAACACAGAGTTTAATTTTCTTAATCTCTTAATGGTAAAATCTTATTTTGCGTAATGCGAAATTTTATTTTGCGCTCACTCCTATTTTAAATACTTTTTCAATCCATTCGATACTTTCATCTACCATTGTATTATCATCTTTAAGGTGATTGGCAAAATGAGTTGTAATTTTCTGGATGATTCTTGCACTGATAATTTCGGCTTGTTCCTCGTTAAAATCAGCTATTTTTTTACTTTGGAAATCCAACTCTGAATTTTTTATCGCATTCAGTTTTTCTTTCAAAGCATTGATAGTCGGAGCAAATTTTCTTCCTTTAGTCCAGGTTACAAATTCTTCCTTAATTTCTTCAATGATAGCTTCGGCAGCAGGAATATGTTTTTTACGATTCTCTAAAGTTTCGTCTGTAAGTTGCGACAAATAATCCATGTGGATTAAAGTAACTCCTTCCAGTTCTTCTACATTTTCATTTACATTCTTAGGAATCGATAAATCCAGGATCAATAAAGGTTTTTTAAGATTTAGGATTGCTTTATCAACTGTAGGGTTTTGTGCTCCCGTTGCCACAACAACAACATCAGCCTTTTGTAGTTCAAGATGTAACTCTGAATAATCTTTTACAATAAGATTTAATTTTCCAGCAAGTTTTTCGGCTTTATCTTTAGTACGGTTTATCAAAGTGATATGTTCGTTTTTAGTATGTTTTACTAAATTCTCACAAGTATTTCTACCAATTTTTCCAGTACCAAATAACAAGATGTTCTTGTTCCCGATATCTTCAACGTTTTTTATAATATACTGAACCGAAGCAAAAGATACTGAAGTTGCACCTGAACTTATTTCGGTTTCATTTTTTATTTTTTTGCTAGCCTGAATCACCGCGTTTACTAATCTTTCGATAAAAGTATTGGCTAAACCAAATGCTTTTGATTGTGTGAAGCTAGTTTTTATTTGAGCAATAATCTCAAAATCTCCTAAAATCTGACTGTCTAAACCAGTTCCTACTCTAAAAAGATGATTGATTGCTTCTTGATTTTTATATACGAAACCAACTTTCTGAAATTCTTCGATAGAACCATTACTGTTTTCGCAAATCAATTTTATAAGTTGAAAAGGATGTTCTGCAAAACCATATATTTCTGTACGGTTGCATGTAGATGTAACTATTAAACTTTCAATTCCTTCATTCTTGGCTTGTTCCAGCAGGCGCGTTTTTCCATCAGCGTCTAAACTAAACTTACCCCTAATCGCAGCATCGGCCTTTTTATAGCTCAGTCCAACTGAATAAAAATACTGATGTTTCGATACGTTATTATTTTCCATAAATGCCCTTGTCATAAAAGTGCAACAAAATTATCATTATAGTATTTATAAAAGTAACGCTCAAAGTACTTTTTGTGTCGCTATGTGTTTTTTTAATTCTAATTGGTTGTTATTATGCAAAAAACGTTATTTTTGCAGCAAAATCAAGTCATTAGAATTGTTTTATTTAGAGTTATTCTAAATAAGATTTGAGATTAACTTTCATTTTTAGCAAAAAAAAATATCGCTATGAGTTCTCAAGAAATTATAAAAATTGAAGACGACTTTACGCTTATTCGTTTTCAGAATGACAGTTCGGAGTTATTTAATGCCCAGCGAGAGATCGGTAGTGGGCTGATACAGTTTCACTTTGGTATAAAAGGAAAAGCAAAATTCCTATTCAATCAAGGCAGTTATGCATTGGAATTGAAAGAAGAAAAATCGCTACTTTTATACAATCCTCAAAAAGAATTACCTCTCCATTTAGAACTTTCGCCAAATTCATGGGTTATTTCGGTAATCATTTCGATTAAGAAATTTCATGCATTATTCTCAACCGAAGCTGATTACATCACTTTTTTAAGTGCCGATAATAAAGATAAGAAATATTATAACGAAGGAAACATTAGTCCATCGATGGCAATTGTTCTGAGTCAGCTATTTCATTATAATCTACATCCATCAATAAAAAACCTGTATTACAAAGGCAAAGGATACGAGTTATTGAGTTTATATTTTAACAGAACCGAAGATCCAAATGCCGAACAATGTCCGTTTTTAATAGATGAAGACAATGTTTTAAAAATTCGAAAAGCCAAAGAAATTATTATCGCCAATATGGCTGAACCTCCAGGTTTACAGGAACTAGCTGATGAAATTGGTTTGAACCTGAAGAAACTAAAAATGGGTTTCAAACAAATTTATGGCGATACTGTTTATGGGTTTCTATTCGACTATAAAATGGATTATGCCCGAAAATTACTTGACAGTGGTTCTTATAATGTAAACGAAGTAGGTTTAAAAATAGGATATAGTACTGGAAGTCATTTTATTGCAGCTTTTAAAAAGAAATTTGCAACAACTCCAAAAAAATATCTGATGTCAATAAATACTAATATTTAAAATCAACATCAATTTTATATATCAAAACATAAATAAAAAATAATATTTATCATATTTCTCAAAAGTTGTATTACATACTTTTGACGAAAATTTAAACAAACAAATGCTTAAAGCCTAAAGCTTAAAGCCTAAAGCAAGAAAATCATAATGAAAGGCGTATTATTAGTAAATCTGGGTTCACCCGAAAGTCCAACTCCAAAAGATGTAAAACCATATTTAGATGAATTTTTAATGGATAAATACGTAATCGACGTTCCGTATTTATTGAGAGCATTATTAGTTCGTGGAATCATTTTAAGAAAAAGACCCGAAGAATCGGCACATGCTTACGAAAAGATTTGGTGGGATGAAGGTTCTCCTCTTGTTGTTCTTTCTGAAAGAATGCAAAAGAAAATACAACCTTTAGTCGATGTACCTGTTGCATTGGCAATGCGTTATGGAAGCATGACAATTGAAAAAGGACTTCAGGAATTACATGAAAAAGGAGTTACCGAAGTATTACTTTTTCCTTTATATCCTCAATACGCAATGGCATCGACTTTGACAATTTTGGTTAAAGCTGAAGAAATTCGTAAAAAGAAGTTTCCACAGATGACTTTTACCGATGTTCCTGCCTTTTACAATAAACCAGATTATATTAAAAACCTTGCCGATTCTATTAAAAGAAATCTAGTTGGGTTTGAATATGACCATTTATTATTTTCTTACCACGGAATCCCAGAACGTCATATTCGCAAAACCGATGTAACAAAATCACATTGCAAAATCGATGGTTCATGTTGTAATACGCCATCACCTGCACACGATTTTTGCTACCGCCATCAATGTTATGAAACCACAAGACAGGTCGTGAAGTTATTAGGACTTCCTGCGGATAAATACAGTTTAACTTTCCAATCACGATTGGCTGGAGACAAATGGTTAGAGCCTTACACTGATGTTGAAATTAATAAAATGCCAGCTAAAGGAATCAAAAATTTAGCTGTCGTAACTCCTGCTTTTGTTTCTGATTGTTTAGAAACTTTGGAAGAAATTGCCATGCGCGCCAAAGAAGATTTTCAAGAAAATGGCGGAGAAGAATTCCTTGCTATTCCATGTTTAAATGATGATGATGAGTGGTGTGTAACGGTAAGCAACTGGATTAAAGATTGGGCTAAATAGAAAATAGAACAAAGAGTAAAGAAAAAAGATTTTATACTGGACGCAAGTTGTGGCCAAAATTATAAATATATAATGGAATACTATAACTACTTAAAGTCATTACACCTCATCTTTGTAATCACTTGGTTTGCTGGATTGTTTTATATTGTTCGATTATTTGTTTACCAAATCGAAGCCAATGATAAACCATCACCAGAAAAAGAGATTTTGCAAAAGCAATACAAGATAATGACGTATCGTTTATGGTATATTATTACCTGGCCATCGGCAGTTTTAGCAAGCATTTTTGCTTTCTGGATGTTGTTTTTTACCGATTTAGGTAAATCATGGTTACAAATGCCCTGGATGCACGTAAAACTTTGCTTTGTATTTTTATTATATTTATATCACGGAAAATGCCATCAGATATTTAAGCAATTACAAAATGACGAAGTAAAACACACTAATAATTTCATGCGTTTGTGGAATGAAGGAGCAACGATAATCTTGTTTTCTGTAGTGTTTTTGGTTGTTTTAAAAAATGCTGTAAACTGGATTTATGGTGTAATCGGGATTATATTATTCTCGGTTTTAATCATGCTGGGATTTCAATTTTATAAAAGAATACGAGAAAAAAAATAGTTCTTAGTCGCAGTGGCAGTTTACAGATTTCAAACTGAGACTGAATACTAGTACTGCAAACCGAGACTGTAAACTAAAAAAAATGTTCAAGAACTTCAAAATGTCGATGCTTTCGTTGCGTGTAAGGATATTCCTTTCGATGATTGTATTGATTGTTGTTGCTTCTGTTTTATTGGCTTCGATTTCGATTATTCAATTTAAGAATGAGGCCAAAGAATATCATCAAGAGCGTTTAGAGCGAAAAGAAAACGCGGTAAAAGAACATATCAATTATGTTTTGGCAACTACAACTTATCCTTTAAAAACTGCCAATTTGGATTTGATTTTTAAAGATAAAATTCATGAATTAGCACAAATTCATAATATCGAAATCAACATTTATAGTCTTAAAGGCCAACTTTTAAAATCATCCAAAGAATCATTTGCTGTTGATAAAGTTTCGCCACCAATCCCTGAATACATTTTAAAACTAGTGCGTTCTTCTATAGAAAAGCGCTTTGTCGATATAAAAACTCAAGATGGTGTAAAAAACCGTTCTTCGTATAGTTTAATAAAAGACGAAAAATTCAAACCGCTCGGGATTTTGAATTTACCATATATTGAAGATGATGGTTATTATGAAAATGAGCTTAATACTTTCCTTATCCGTTTAGGTCAGGTTTATTCATTTATGCTTATTGTAGCATTTGCACTGGCTTATTTCCTATCAACCTACATCACCAAATCATTAAAAACCATTTCGGATAAGCTGAGTGAGACCAACCTGAACCAGAAAAACGAAATGATTGTTTTAGAGGCCAGCAGTAAGGAGATTAACTTCCTAATCAAGTCTTACAACGGAATGGTGGAAAAACTCGAGAAAAGTGCTATAAAACTAGCTCAAAGCGAACGTGAGGAAGCTTGGCGCGAAATGGCGAAACAAGTAGCGCATGAAATTAAAAATCCGCTTACGCCAATGCGTTTGACAGTACAAAGTTTCCAAAGAAAATTTGACCCAACTGCTCCTGATGTTAAGCAAAAACTGAATGATTACTCCGAAACATTAATTCAGCAAATAGATACCATGACAGCTGTGGCTTCGGCATTTTCAAATTTTGCTTCGATGCCTGCACAACAAAACGAAACATTAAATGTGGTGGAAGTGGTAGAGCTTGCGCTAGATATCTTTAACGAAGAATATATTGTTTTCCAAAGTGAAGAGGAAGAGATTATTTCGAAAATGGATAGAACACAACTTATCCGAATTATTACCAATCTGGTTAAAAATGCTACACAAGCCATTCCAGAAATCCAACATTATAAATCGATTTTGGTTACTGTAAAAAGACAAGGCGACAATGTTGAAATTACTGTAACAGACAACGGAATAGGAATACAAAAACAAGATGTTGACCGTGTTTTTGAACCAAAGTTTACCACAAAGAATAGCGGAATGGGTCTTGGTCTCGGAATTATAAAAAACATTATCGAAAATTATAAAGGAACAATTACCTTTGAAACAGAATACGGAAAAGGAACCACATTTACGGTTACATTACCAATTACAAACTCATAAATAACAGTATCATGAACTACGAAAATATACTAGTCTCAATCGAAGAGAAAATTGCAACCGTTACAATTAATCGCCCTACGAAGCTTAATGCTTTGAATAAAACAACGATTAATGATTTGCAAAAAGCATTTAAATTATTGGCAAAAAACAATGACATTCGTGTAATTGTCTTAACTGGAAGCGGAGAAAAAGCATTTGTAGCTGGAGCTGATATTTCAGAATTTGCTAATTATTCTATCGAAGAAGGAACTGCTTTGGCAGCAGAAGGTCAGGAGAAATTATTTGATTTTATCGAAAATTTAAAGAAACCAGTTATTGCAGCCGTAAATGGTTTTGCTCTTGGTGGTGGATTAGAATTGGCAATGGCTTGTCATTTCCGAATTGCATCTGATAATGCAAAAATGGGATTACCTGAAGTTTCTTTAGGACTTATTCCTGGCTATGGAGGAACACAACGTTTACCTCAACTTATTGGTAAAGGTCGTGCTATGGAAATGATTATGACTGCTGGAATGCTTAACGCTGAAGAAGCCAAACAATACGGATTAGTAAATCACGTGGTACCTCAAGCTGAGCTTATTGCTTATTGCAACGGTATTGCAGAGAAGATAATCAAGAATGCTCCATACGCTATTTCTAAAGCGATTAAAGCTATAAATGCTAATTATAAAGATGGCAAAAATGGTTTTGAAACTGAAATAAAATCTTTTGGTAAATGCTTTGGAACTAAAGATTTCATCGAAGGAACTACAGCATTCTTAGAAAAAAGAAAAGCTGAATTTACAGGGAAGTAAAGATTTTTAACCGCAAAGAACGCTAAGGTTACGCAAAGTTAGCAAAGCTTTGTGTGATTTTATTCCTAGCGTTCTTTGCGTATTCCGAAGCTTCGGGATTACGCCCTTTGCGGTTAAGTCATTAAACCGTTAAAACAATAAATAATATTAAAACAACATCATGTCTTACGAACCTATATTAAAAGAGTTTTGGCAAAAAGTAAAAGAAAGTATCCAGAGTGGAACTTTTGCTAAACTTACATTGGCTAAAACCATTGGTGACACCGAAATAAAGAACATCTATTTTCGCCTTGTCATTAACGAAGATGAAACTACTTACGGTGTTTCTCTTACAGCACGTTATAAAACAGAAGAAATAGAAAGTTTCCATACTCTTGATGAAGCTTTTATTGTTCTGACTCCATACATCAAGAATCCTTTTTTAACGGCTTTATTGTTTACAACCGATGCTGATATTACTTTTAAAGTAAATAAAAAGAATGTAGGAAGCATTATCGAACAAGCTCCAACTTTTAAAAATGCATCTCCAGTAATGCTTGAGATGATTGAAAAAGGTATTATATAATCAAAGAAGCATTGCGGTTCGTCTCTACTAATCATTCATAACCAAAACCACCAAGAAATATTCCAAATGAAAACTACAGTAACATCTTTATTTTTAATAGCTACACTTTTTATGAGTACAGCTATTTTCTCTCAAAGCACTTTTAAAGAGTATAAAGCAGGACACACTTTTGATATCAGTTTGCCTGATTATATGAGCAAAACTGCTGATTTAAACAGCTCTGCAGCCATACAATATAAAAACGTTGTAAAAGATATATATGGAGTTGTCATTTTTGATACTAAAGAAGAGTTGAAACTTCTTGAAATGAACTACACCTCTACTAACGAATTTTACGAGGATTTCATTAAAGACTTTCTAAAAGATGAAGAAAAAAGAGATGTGTCAAAACCAAAATCAACAAAAAAAGGAGAGATCAGTTTTATCGAATGTGATGCAAGTTATTTTGACAAAGAAATCAATAATAGCATTTACTACTTTGTTGGGATTGTAGAAACTAAAACCGCTTTTTACAAAGTTTTATCCTGGTGTTCTATGGATAACAAAGACAAGTATAAAGCAGATTTCCAAAAAATACTTTATAGCTTAAAAGACTAAAAAAAGAGCCTAAGTTTTATACATAAACTTAGGCTCTTTTTTTTAAAAGGCCTCGACTCCGCTCAACCTGACAAACTAAACTCTTCTTACTGATTACTTTTCACAGTTTACATTTCACTAAAAACTGAATACTGAGACTGAATACTACTTCACTCCTTCCCACTCAGCATAAAACTGCGAAAGGAATGTTTCCATAAAACGGTGTCTTTCGGCAGCGATTTGCTTTCCGGTTTCGGTATTCATTTTATCTTTTAGCAACAATAATTTCTCATAAAAATGATTAATTGTTGGTGCATTATTCTTTTTATATTCTTCCTTAGTCATATTGGTAATCGGAGCAATATTAGGATCATAGATAGTTCTATCCTTGAACCCTCCGTAATGAAACGCTCTTGCAACACCTATTGCACCAATAGCATCTAAACGGTCTGCATCTTGTACGATATCTAATTCTGTCGAATTAAATTTCTTTTCAAAATTGCCTCCTTTGTATGATATGTTTTCTATAATACTTACAACATGCGCTATAATCTCTTCCGAAACATTTTCTGACTCTAAAAACAATCTTGCTGTTCTTGGTCCAATACTTTCATCTCCGTTATGAAACTTACTATCGGCAATATCATGTAGCAAAGCACCTAATTTTACTACTGTAACGTCACAAGGTGTGTTATTAGCGATTAAAAGTGCATTTTTATACACTCGCTCAATATGAAACCAATCATGCCCTCCTTCGGCATCATTTAGTTTTTCTTTTACAAAAGTGATTGTTTTACTTATTATCTCAGAATTATTCATATTCATGTATTTAATTAGTGCTTCTCTGCAAGACTAAAAATAGTATACAGATTTTGCAGATTAACAGGATTTAAATAAACAGATTAGCTCTAAATCCTTATTTTAAATAAAAAATGTTGATTGTCAAAGTCTTGAAAACCTTAACAATCAACATAAATATTTATATTTTTTCAAAGTTCAGCTTCAAAATAGAAATTCAATTTAAAATCCTAAATCTAAACTCAAAATCAGAAATTTAAAATTTAAAGTCTTGCAGGCTCTACCCATTTAAAGATATGTGACTCTTGAGGAATAACTAATCTTTCAGATATTTTTGCCATTCTTCCTGGTAATTTCATCAAGTAATCACGTGCTTTTTCAGCTTCATCTGTAAGACCACCAATTTTATCAATTTCCCATTTGTCAATTAACTTTTGCATGATATCTACATAATCGCTAGCAGTGTAAACACCGATACGTTGTGCTGAATCAGAAAATTGCTCAAAAGCAGAACTTATCTTTTGCCCTGATTCTCTAAGGAAATGCGCTGGCATAACGATTTTTTGCTTCATCATGTATTGAAAAGCAAGCATCATTTCGCTAGGATCAACTTGAAAAATACGAGTAACAAATTCGCTATACGCATGATGATGGCGCATTTCGTCACCAGCAATCATTTTACACATTTTAGACAATTTGTTATCACCATATTTCTTAGCCATTTGTGCTACTCTGTTATGAGAAACATACGTTGCAAGCTCTTGAAAACTAGTGTACACAAAGTTTTTGTATGGATCACTTCCTGTTCCTATATCAAAACCATCATTGATTAAATGTTGTGTGGTCATTTCTATTTCGCGCATATTTACACGACCAGACAAATACAAGTATTTGTTTAGCAAATCACCGTGACGGTTTTCTTCACCAGTCCACTGTCTGATCCATTTAGACCAACCGTTTCCACCATTTTCAACTTGATTAATACCTTCTACATCCATTAACCAAGATTCATATGTTGGTAAAGCTTCTTCGGTAATTGTATCACCTACTAAAGTTACCCAAAAATCGTATGGTAATTCTTTTGCTATTTCGCGTAGTTCTTTTACCTCTTCAAAAAAAGTATCTTTTTCAGAATTGGGTAAAAAATCTGACGGCTGCCAAATCTTTTCAACAGGTATTAAATACTGTTCAACGAAGCTGTCTACGTTTTTCTCTAAAAACTGCATCACTTCTAATCGAATGTTCTTTATAGACATTTTATATAATTTAAATTTTAACTCCTTCTACTACAGCCTTTTCCGACTTTTCCATTATCGTTGTAAAATCGTAATCCTTCACCGCTAACGGTTTATGGATGGTAAAGGTAAGATGATTTCCTAAACCCACAGGAAAAAAGCCAAATTTTACCATTTTCCATGAGTTATTAATACTAACAGGTACAACATATGCAGATGGTGCATATTTGCATAATATCTTCAAACCGTTTTGAGCAAATTCCTTTGGTTTTCCAGTTTTACTTCGAGTGCCTTCGGGGAAGATTACGGCAGCTCGATTATTTTTTTCAATATATTCAGACAATCCTTTAATAGCAGGAATGGCTTGTTTAGGATCTTTACGGTCAATTAGGACAGAACCTCCATGACGTAGATTATAAGATACACTTGGTATTCCTGAACCTAACTCTTTCTTACTTACAAATTTACAATGAAAACGGCGTAAATACCAAATCATTGCCACAATATCGTACATGCTTTGGTGATTTGAAACAAAAATAATAGGAACTCCAGTTGGAATTAATTCTCTGTTTTCAAATTTATACGTTGTACCAACTAGGTTTGTACATCTAACTAAAAAGAAATTAAGATAATCTACACTTTTTTTATGTGCTTGGTAGCCAAAAACATTAAAACAAACCCATTGAATTGGATGGAAAATTGCTAAACAAAATCCAAAACACAAATAATAAATAACGGAAATGGGGTACGAAATTAGTTTTTGCATGCTTAAAAAATTAGCTGCAAAAGTAATAAATATATTTTTAGCTCTAATTAAATCGCAAATAATAATAGGTTTGTTGTTAAATTGTACCTTTGTTGCATAATCCACAGTTTTTTCAAAATCAAAAAATGAGCTTTACTTACCCAAAAAACGAACGACTAAAAAGCAAAACAATAATTGGACTACTATTTTCTGAAGGAAAATCGGTGTCTAAATATCCGTTGCGATTGGTTTATTATTCTGGTGATATAAAGCAAGATGAGAAAATAAAAATGGGTGTTTCGACATCCAAAAAATATTTCAAAAAGGCTGTTGATCGTAATTACTTCAAACGTGTTTTACGCGAAACTTATCGTTTAAACAAGCATATCTTACTTGATAATTTAGACAAGCCTTATTCGTTTATGTTCTTTTATCAAACAAAAGACAGACTGTCTTATGAAGAAATCAATACTAAAACGATTCAATTGTTTGAAAAATTTGTGCTTCAGATAAACCCAAAACCTATTCCTGAAACCGAAACGGACGTACAAAACGATTCGATTCAATAGATTTTACCACTCAAAAACGTGTTTCGGTATAGACTCTCGTTAATGTTACTGAATTATTCTTATTTTAGTACTCTGAAATTTAAGATAAATCACAAACATGGTCGCGTTTTTCAAAAAAAAATTTATAATCCCTATTGTTGCAGCTGCTTTTTTGTTCGTTGGAACTAGTTTTAAAGACGACTTCTTCGAAATCGCAAAGCAAATAGAAATCTTTACAACTTTATTTAAAGCTGTAAACACTAATTATGTGGACGAAACCAATCCTGGTGATTTAATGGATAAAGCCATTAAAAGCATGTTGGCTAGTTTAGATCCCTATACTGTTTACTTTAATGAACAAGATGTTTTAAATTTTAAAATCAACAATACGGGAGAATATACTGGTATTGGCGCGCTGATTACCCGAAAGGCAGACCGATTGATTATTAAAGAACAATACAAAGATTATCCTGCCGATAAAGCCGGACTTAAAGCTGGTGACGAAATCATCCAGATTGGTGATGTACTAATTGCTGACTTTAAGGATGATGCTTCGCAATTGCTAAAAGGTGCTAAAAACACTAAGATCGCTATTAAATACCTTCGCCAGGGAAAAACGAATACTACTGATATCGTTCTAGATGAAGTAGATATTAAGTCTGTTCCATTTTTTGGAATGATAGATGCTAAAACGGGTTATATCGTTTTGGCACATTTTAGCCGTAAAGCTTCTGCCGAAACTCAAGCGGCATTAGAACAACTTAAACGTGATGGAGCAACTCAGATAGTTTTGGATTTGAGAGGAAATCCAGGTGGACTTCTTAATGAAGCTGTAAACATTTGTAATCTTTTTGTACCAAAGAATGAAGTTATTGTAACTACTAAATCAAGAATCGAAAAACATAATAACACTTATAAAACCACCAAAGAACCTATTGATACTCAAATCCCATTGGCTATTTTGGTTAACGGAAGAAGTGCTTCGGCATCTGAAATTGTATCGGGAGCTTTACAGGATTTAGATCGCGCGGTTGTTCTTGGAAGTCGTAGTTTTGGTAAAGGTTTAGTGCAACGTTCTGTTGATCTTACTTATGGAACTCAGCTTAAAGTAACTATCTCTCGTTATTATACTCCTTCCGGAAGATGTATTCAGGCACTGGATTATGCTCATAAAGACAAAAATGGTGTAGCTACAAAAACTGATTCAAAAAACTTTAATGCTTTTAAAACCAGAAAAGGAAGAACTGTTTATGATGGCGGTGGGGTTATGCCTGATATCGAATTAGACGAAACTAAATTGAGTGCAATTACTAATGCGTTACTTAAAAACGATGGTATTTTTGACTATGCTACTAGTTATTACTATAAGAATCCTAATCTTGGAACTCAAATTCCGACGATAACTGATGCTGATTATAATAGCTTCAAACAGTTTTTGAAAACTAACAAAATTACTTTTGATACTGAAACTGAAGTGGCTTTAAAAAACACTTTGGCTGCAGCCAAAAAAGAAAAAATAGACGAGACTATTACTTCTGAATATCAGCAATTACTTAATGCTCTGGAGAAAAGCGAAACTACTTTGCTTGACAAGAACCAAAAAGAAATCAAAAATCTGATTTTGGAAGAATTAATAAAAAGATACCAATATCAAGAAGGTTTGTATCAATATTATCTTAAAAACAACTCAGAGATTAAAAAGGCGGTTGGAGTTTTAAACAACCAAACGGAATATAAATCTATCTTAAAAATGTAATTAAATAAAGATC
>NZ_NCWQ01000076.1:0-19223 GCF_002156885.1 Flavobacterium sp. AJR
CTCACGCAAATTTAGCAGATTTGGGAGATTTTATTTTGCGCTAAAATTAGATTCGATACAATTTTGCCATTTTGAATGAAGGAGAAATTATAATCTGAGAATTGTGACTGAAACTTGAAACTGAAAACTAAATCTCTAGCCCTGATGGTCGCGGCATCCTTTTTATTTTTTCTTTAAAAATAAAAAGATACAGCAGACAGCAGGAATTAGCTCCTAAAAAATAATCACAATATTGTCTTTCTGAGGAACGAAGAATCTCCGCAAGAAACTAACACAAAGTATTTCAAGATTGTCGAGCTGCTCATGGAGATTCTTCGTTCCTCAGAAAGACAAGTTTGCGGCGACTATCTTATAGATTTTAGGATTAATTTAAATTTAACTAAAAGCCCTGTTAGAAGAACAGCAATTACATATATAAAAAAAAGCCTCAAATAATTTAATTTGAGGCTTTTTTGTGATTGATAAGAATATTAGCTTCTTATTAATTTTCTGTATTTCAAACGTTTTGGAGTTAAATCTCCACCTAAACGTTTCTTTTTGTTTTCTTCGTATTCTGAGAATCCTCCTTCGAAATAGTACACTTCTGAGTTTCCTTCGAAAGCTAAGATGTGTGTACAAATTCTATCTAAGAACCATCTGTCGTGAGAGATAACTACAGCACAACCAGCAAAATTCTCCAAACCTTCTTCTAGTGCACGAAGTGTATTTATATCTAAGTCATTGGTAGGCTCATCTAATAAAAGTACGTTTCCTTCTTCTTTCAATGTCATTGCAAGATGTAAACGGTTACGCTCACCACCAGATAAAGTTGAAACTTTTTTGTTTTGATCACTTCCACCAAAATTGAAACGGCTTAAGTAAGCACGAGAGTTTACTTGACGTCCGCCCATCATGATTAATTCCTGACCATCGCAGAAATTTTCCCAGATAGATTTATTAGGATCAATATTAGAGTGCGCTTGATCTACATAAGCAATTTTTACAGTTTCACCGATAGAAAATTCACCGCTATCTGGCTCTTGCTCTCCCATAATCATTCTGAAAATAGTCGATTTACCAGCACCGTTTGGTCCGATAATTCCAACAATTCCAGCTTGTGGCAAAGTAAAGTTTAAATTATCATACAATAATTTATCTCCAAAAGCTTTAGCTACATTTTTAGCTTCGATAACATTTGTTCCTAAACGTGGACCGTTCGGGATATAGATTTCTAGATTTTCATCTAGTTGTTTTTGATCTTCGTTTAATAATTTATCGTAATTCTGTAAACGTGCTTTTTGTTTTGTCTGACGACCTTTGGCTCCTTGACGAACCCAGTCAAGCTCACGCTCTAAGTTTTTACGACGTTTTGAAGCTACTTTTTCTTCAAGTGCCATTCTGCTTGATTTTTGATCTAACCAAGAAGAATAATTTCCTTTCCAAGGAATACCTTCTCCTCTATCAAGCTCTAAAATCCAACCTGCAACATTATCAAGGAAATATCTATCGTGTGTTACAGCAATTACAGTTCCAGCATATTGTGCTAAATGTTGCTCTAACCAAAGAACAGACTCAGCATCTAAGTGGTTGGTAGGCTCATCAAGTAACAATACATCAGGCTGTTGTAACAACAAACGACATAATGCAACACGACGACGCTCTCCTCCTGAAAGGTTTTTTATTGGCGTATCTCCGTCTGGAGTACGTAATGCATCCATTGCAATTTCAAGTTTGGTATCAATTTCCCAAGCTCCTAATGCATCTATTTTATCTTGTAAAGCAGCTTGACGATCCATCAACTTATCCATTTTATCTGGATCTTCGTAGTTTTCTGGAAGACCAAATAAGTCGTTGATTTTATTGTACTCTTCCAGAACTGCCATAGTTTCGGCAACTCCTTCTCGTACAATTTCGATAACTGTTTTTTCATCGTCTAATTGTGGTTCTTGCTCTAAATAACCAACTGTATATCCTGGAGCAAAAACTACATCTCCTTGGTAATTTTTGTCAACTCCAGCAATAATCTTCAAAAGTGAAGATTTACCAGAACCATTTAAACCTAGAATACCAATTTTAGCTCCGTAAAAAAAGCTCAAATAAATATTTTTTAATACTTGTTTGTCGCTACTTGAGTAGGTTTTACTCAATTTTGACATCGAGAAAATTACTTTCTTATCGTCTGACATGCCTATTTATTTTAAATTTTATTATTTATTCTTGTTTAAACTCTTCCTTTTAAAGCGTTGAAAACCCATGCATTGGCTAAAAAACCAACTCCTGTAGCTGCAAATCCCCAACCTGAAACATCCCTGTATCTAAAAATGCCAAGTCCTATTAAGAGAAATCCCATGATCACCATTATAAAAGTTGCCCATCCTAAGATTGTGTTTTTATTCATCCCCATAATTTGCGGTTTTTTATTTTTATATCAGCTTACAAATATCGGTAATTTTAGTGGCTTAATTAAATATTTTGTACAGCATTTCTTTTAATAAATCAGATTGCGGTAATGCATTGGCTCCCACTCCTTTACTTTTTAAATCAATGTCTCTTAATGCCGAAACTACCTGACTCACTTTTTTCATTGGGAAATTTTTTATTGCTAAATCATACTCTTTTAAGAAATAAGGATTCACACCAATTGCAGCCGCTACATTTTTTGGATTTTTATCCTTTAATCCATGATATTTTAATAACTGAATAAAGAAACCAAAAATTAATCCTGTTGTCATAACTAGCGGATAATCTTTGGGGTTATGAGCAAAATTCTCTGCAATTTTGTATGCTTTTACTTGATTTCGTTCTCCGATTGCTTTACGTAGTTCGAATACATTATAATCTTTACTAAAACCAATATTTTCCTCTATATGTGTGGGTGTAATGGTCGTACCTTTGGGTAAAATTATCTGTAGTTTCTCCAGCTCATTATTAATTTTGCTTAAATCGGTTCCGAGAAACTCAACCAGCATCGCATTGGCTTTTGGTTCTATCGTATAATTTTTGCCTGATAAAACTCTTTTAATCCAATCCCCTACTTGGTTTTCGTATAATTTTTTACTTTCGTAAACAAGTCCTTTTTGCCCTAATAATTTGGTTACTTTTTTACGTTTATCCAACGTTTTGTATTTGTAACAAAAAACCAAAACTGTTGTAGTCATTGGGTTTCCTGCATAAGCTTCGAGCTTATCGATTGTTCTGGATAAATCCTGAGCTTCTTTTACAATAATAACCTGACGGTCAGCCATCATAGGATAACGTTTAGCGGCTGAAACAACATCATCTACAGTTACATCGCGACCATATAAAACCGTTTGGTTAAAGCCTTTTTCTTCTTCAGATAAAACGTTTTTTTCTATATATTCGGCTAATTTGTCAATGTAATAAGGCTCTTCTCCCATAAGGAAGTAGATAGGCATGATGTTCCCTGCTTTTATATCATTAACAATTTTTATAACTTCATCCATTTCTTTATTGTTTCAAGTTAAATGTTTAAGGCTGTTGTTTCAATATTTTGAAACTTTATCCCGAGACTTCGGGAGAAACCTAAAACTATTTTATATTTTTGCTTCATGCAAAAACTAAATTTTCCCTCTTATATATTTCGGTTCAAAAATAGCGAAAATAAAGTGTCTATTTTTGATGAAATCAGGAAAAAATTTATCATTCTCACTCCAGAGGAATGGGTTCGCCAGCATGTTGTTCAGTTTTTAATGGTGGAGAAAAAATACCCTAAATCATTGATAAATGTAGAAAAAGTTTTAAAGGTCAATGGGTTGCGCAAACGTTACGACATTGTAGTTTATAATCCTGATGGTACTATATATATATTAGTAGAATGTAAAGCACCGGAAGTAAAAATTTCGCAAGCTACCTTTGATCAGATTGCTAGATATAATATGACCATGAATGCGCAATTTCTGACAGTTACCAATGGATTGAGTCATTATTTCTGTCAAATGGATTTTGAGAATGAAAAATATGAATTTTTAAGGGAGTTACCGAATTATAATTCTCTAACATAAATAAAATACTATACACTTGGATAAAATAGCAGTTGTTATATTAAATTGGAATGGAGTAAAATTATTAGAACAGTTTTTACCATCGGTAATACAATTTTCGCCTGAAGCTACTATATATGTAGCCGATAATGCTTCGACAGATACTTCTATAACTTACGTAAAAGAGCATTTTCCTACTGTAAAAATCGTTGTAAACACAGGTAATCATGGGTTTGCACAAGGATACAATGATGCATTGCAACATATCGATGCCGAAATTTATGCTTTGATAAATTCGGATATTGAAGTTACTGAAAACTGGTTACAACCAATTCTGGATACTTTCGTAAAAGAACCAAAAACCGCTATTATCCAACCCAAAATATTAGATTTTAAAAATAAAGCTTTCTTTGAATATGCGGGTGCTGGCGGAGGTTTTATTGATAAATATGGTTATCCGTTTTGTCGTGGACGTATTTTTGATACTATCGAAAAAGACAATAATCAGTATGATGATAATTGTGAATTGTTTTGGGCTTCGGGTGCTTGTTTTTTTATAAGAAGCATTGTTTATAAAGAATTAAACGGTTTTGATGAAGGTTTTTTTGCTCATCAAGAAGAAATAGATTTGTGTTGGCGTGCAATTAATCTAGGTCATACAATTAAATACAATTCGCAATCTGTTGTATATCATGTTGGTGGAGCAACATTACAACAAGGTAACCCTAGAAAGACCTTTCTTAATTTTAGAAACTCCTTGCTAATGCTTACCAAAAACTTGCCTAAGCAAGGGTTTTACGGCATTATTTTTGCAAGGTTGGTACTCGATGGTATCGCTGGAGTACAGTTTTTTGTGCAAGGAAAGTTCAAACACACTTGGGCAATTATAAAAGCTCATTTCTCTTTTTATAGCCTTTTTTCGGAATATTATAAAAAAAGAAGTAATTTTCAAACACGAAAATACTATATGATTAAAAGTGTCGTTTTCTTGTACTATGTAACGAAAAACCGTGTTTTTAAAGATATCTTTAACAGTAATCAAATTAATAACCCTTAACTTTGTAATTGAAAGTCTAATTAAATTTTATTTTTTATGAGAAAAATATTCATTGCCCTAACTGCACTAATGGTACTATCTTCGTGTGTTTCTAAAAAGAAATATGCTGATTTAGAAGCTAAAAACAAAGAAACACAAGATTTACTAAATTCTTGTACTGTAAAATTAAATTCTTGTTTAGAAGAAAAAGCTGGATTAACTGCTACAGTTGCTAGTTTGAAAGATCACAATCAGAATTTGATAAACAGTTCAAAAGATTTAACAATGCTTACTTCTAAAGGAGCTGAAAATCTAGAAAAATCTTTAGAAAGTTTAAAAGAAAAAGATTTAAAAATATCTAGACTTCAAGATGCTTTAACTAAGAAAGATAGTGTTACTCTTGCCTTGGTTACTAGCTTAAAAGGAGCTGTAGGTATCAATGATCCAGATATCGAAATTAATGTTGAAAAAGGAGTTGTATTTATTTCTATCGCTGACAAATTATTATTTAAAAGTGGTAGCTATGATGTAACTGATAAAGCAAAAACTGTTTTAGCTAAAGTTGCAAAAGTAGTTAATGACAAACCTGATTTTGAATGTATGGTTGAAGGTCATACTGATAACGTTCCTTACAAAAGCAACGGAATTTTGTTAGACAACTGGGATTTAAGTGTTAAACGTTCTACATCTATCGTTCGTGTATTAACAAACGACCTTGGTGTTAACCCAGCAAAATTAATTGCAGCTGGTAGAAGTTCTTACGTGCCATTAGTAGCTAATGATACAGCTGAAGATAAAGCTCGTAACAGAAGAACTCGTATCGTTGTTATGCCAAAAATTGACCAATTCTATGATATGGTTGAAAAAGAAATGAAAAAACAATCAGGTAAATAATCTGATGATTTCATATTAGAATCGTCCTTTTTAGGATTAAGATTCTAGAATAAATTAAAGCCAGTGAAAAAATTTTCACTGGCTTTTTTTATGCTTACTATTTTCTACTTAATTAAGCTTCTCTTGTAGTTTTGGATGCTCAGTCTTACGAAGGTATAGTTTGTCTCCCTGAGGCGGAGTCGAAGGGTTTATATCTAAAAAAATTTACAGTGATAGTACATGAAGTGAATTCACTGATAAGCCACGCCTTAAAAAACACCTATTTATAAAAACAGAAAAAGCAGGTCGGTTGACCTGCTTTTATGTATCCTTAATCTTTTTAATAACCAATTAAATATCAATTAAGAATAACATTATCGTGATATATGTTTATAATGCATTGTTAATGTAGCTCTAATATAGGCAATTAACTTCAAATACCTTGCCGTAGCAATATATTTTTACAAAATATCTAAACTTCCTTTTCCTTCTCTAACGATTACTGGCTCATGTTTGGATAAATCAATAATAGTAGATCCAACATTATCTCCATAGCCACCATCGATAACCATATCAACTACATTTTGCCATTTTTCAAAAATAAGCTCAGGATCGGTTGTATATTCAATAACATCATCCTCATCGCGAATAGAAGTAGAAACAATAGGATTTCCTAATTGACGTACAATTTCTAAAGCAATTGAATTGTCTGGTACACGAATTCCGACAGTTGTTTTCTTCTTAAACTCTTTTGGCAAATTATTGTTCCCAGGCAAAATAAAAGTATAAGGACCTGGTAGAGCTCTTTTTAATATTTTAAAGGTCGATGTATCTATTTGTCGTACATAATCAGATAAGTTACTTAAATCGTGGCAAATAAAGGAAAAATTTGCTTTTTCAAGCTTCACTCCTTTTATTTTTGCAATTTTCTCTAAAGCACGAGAATTAGTAATATCACAACCTAAACCGTAAACAGTATCTGTTGGATAAATAATCAAACCACCATTTTTTAAAACCTTTACTACTTTTGCAATAGCAGCTTCACTCGGTTTATCGGGATATATTTTTATAAATTCTGCCATTTTGTTTTAGTTTAAAGTTTTAATTTGATTAAAATTCAAAAGATTCTAGTAAGAGTTCATTAACTTTTTTCTTGATTCTATTATCTAGTTATCTAAGTCTATTCTCTTACTTCTATTATCTTCTACCCAATCACGTCTAATTTTGCAAAACGAAGTAACAACTTTTTAAGTCCGCCAACTTCAAATTTGATTTCTGCTTTTTTATCAGCTCCTACTCCTTCTATATTTACAACTTCACCTCTTCCAAAGCGTTCATGCATTACGAGATTTCCAATAGTTAATTTATTATCAAATAAATTAGGAGCACTTGCATTAGGATTATTACTCGATACAGGTTTTAGTTTACGAATATTTAAATCCGATTTTGGTTCATTGTTATTAACCTGTTTAGGAGGTGTTGTCCCAATTGGTTTTGCTAAACGCAATTTTGATTTATCAACATCACCAAAAACATCAATGTCAATCATTGGTTTATAGCGATAACCACTTTCTGCTGGCGTCAAATATTCTAAATACTGACCATCAATTTCTTCAATAAAACGAGATGGTTCACTATCTGTTAATTTACCCCAACGATAACGCGATTGTGCATACGTTAAATAAGCCTGATGCTCTGCGCGTGTTAAAGCTACGTAAAATAAACGACGTTCTTCCTCAAGTTCACTTCTTGTACTCATACTCATGGCACTAGGAAACAAATCTTCTTCCATCCCAACAACAAAAACATGAGGGAATTCTAGTCCTTTTGCAAGGTGAATTGTCATTAAAGCAACCCTATCTTCATCACTCGTATCTTTATCTAAATCAGTAGCAAGTGCCACATCTTCCATAAACTCAGACAATGCCCCTCTTGCTCCATCAATTTCTTTCTGGCCTTCGGTAAAATCTTTTAAACCGTTTAGTAATTCTTCAATATTCTGAATTTTTGCCATACCCTCAGGTGTAGCATCTTTCTTTAGTTCCTGAACTAATCCAGTTTTTTTTGTTACATGATCCGTAATATAAAAAGCATCCTGATTTTGATCAATAACCTGAAAACTCTGAATCATCGTTACAAAATCCCTGATTTTATTCTTTGTCCCGGCATTCAGTTTCAAGTCAATTTTATCAATATTAACCATTACTTCCCAAATAGAACGTTTGTAATGATTGGCAGCAATAGTCAATTTTTCAACAGTAGTATCTCCAATTCCACGAGCAGGATAATTAATTACACGCACCAGTGCTTCTTCGTCTTTCGGATTAATTACCAAACGTAAATAACACAAAACGTCTTTAATTTCCTTACGTTGGTAGAATGATAATCCACCATAGATTCGATACGGAATATCACGTTTTCTTAATGCATCCTCCATCGCACGGGATTGTGCATTAGTACGATACAAAATTGCAAAAGAGCCATTATGCAATTGATTTTGCATTTTTTGTTCAAAAATGGTACTCGCTACAAAACGACCTTCTTCAGAATCTGTTAAACTTCTGTGAACTTTAATTTTTTGTCCAAAATCATTTGCAGTCCAAACTATTTTATCAAGTTTGGTCTTATTATGTTCCATTACAGTATTTGCAGCTTCAACTATGTTACGGGTTGAACGATAATTTTGCTCTAAACGAAACATTATCACACCTTCATAATCCTTCTGAAAATTCAAAATATTATTAATATTCGCTCCACGGAAAGCATAAATACTCTGCGCATCATCTCCTACAACACAAATATTCTGAAACTTATCAGATAAAGCCTTTACAATTAAATACTGAGAGTGATTTGTATCCTGGTACTCATCAACCAAAATATAGCGAAAACGGTTTTGATATTTCGATAAAACTTCTGGAAAACGATTTAGTAATTCATTGGTTTTCAATAGCAAATCATCAAAATCCATAGCACCCGCTTTAAAACAACGGTCAACATAGTGCTGATAAATTTCTCCTAATCTTGGTCTTTTAGCCATGGCATCAGCCTCTACCAATTCAGGATTATTAAAATAGGCTTTTACCGTAATCAAACTATTTTTATAATTTGATATACGTCCTAAAACCTGCTTTGGTTTATAAACATCACGATCCAGCTGCATTTCTTTTATAATAGAAGAAATTAGTCTCGCTGAATCCTGAGAATCGTAAATCGTAAAATTAGACGGATATCCCAAATGATCTGATTCTGCACGAAGAATACGCGCAAAAATAGAGTGGAAAGTTCCCATCCAAAGGTTTTTTGCCTCCGACGCTCCCACAATATCAGATATCCTGTGTTTCATCTCACGAGCCGCTTTATTGGTAAAAGTAAGCGACAAAATATTGAACGCATCAATACCCTGCGCCATCAAATAAGCAATTCTAATTGTTAAAACACGTGTTTTCCCCGAACCTGCCCCAGCAATAATAATCATCGGCCCGTCTTTCTTTAAAACAGGCTGTCTCTGTGCGTCATTGAGCTGGTCAATGTATTTTTGCATGAAATTTTTCTCCATAATTGATGCAAAAATAAGAATTTAAAAAGAAAGTTCCTAAGCTGTTAAGACACTGAGTTGCTAAGTTTTTTTTGAAGCACAACAAAAGGCTTTTTTAAGAAGCAAAGTTCCCGCTTTCGGCTTTATCTCTCCGTTTCACTACGAGGATACCACCTCTATCGGGGCTAGACTCAAACAATAGTTTTTTTTTTAAAGAGCCTAAGGTTCTAAGTTTCTGAGGTACTAAGGTTCAAGATATCAAAGATAAAAACTTAGCGTCTTAGAATCTTAGTCTCTCAGAACCTCTATTCATAAAATACATCATAAGCAAAACGAATCAAAGTACCGATTACGACAATCAAAAAGAAAACTCTAATAAAACCATTTCCTTTATTTATTGCCAGCTTAGCACCAAGCCATCCGCCAAGTCCATTACTTATGGCCATAGGAATTGCAATTGTCCAAATGATCTTTCCTTTTATAATGAACAAACAAATAGATCCGAAATTAGTAGCTAAGTTTACCATTTTGGCATTTGCCGAAGCGTGCAAAAAATCGAATCCCATTAAAGCTATAAAAGCAACTACAAAAAAGCTACCAGTTCCAGGGCCAATAAAACCATCATAAAAACCAACTATTATACTAATTACAACAGCATATAATATTTGGGTTTTAGCTGAATGATCTTTGGCCACATGTTGACCAAAATTCTTTTTAGCATAAGTATAAATTAGCAATAGCGATAAAACTACCAGTAACAATGGTTTCATAAAATCATTGCTAACATAAGTCAATAAAGTAGATCCTAAAAATGCAGATGGGACTGCTAAAACCATCATAATCAATAATAACTTCCATTGAATGGTTACTTTTTTCATGTATTGAAAAGCAGCAAAAGCGGTTCCGCTAAATGCAGGTAATTTCAGAGTTCCAATAACAGTAGAGACAGGTAAATTTGGTAATAAAATTAATCCCATTGGAGTTTGGATTAACCCGCCACCGCCTACAATAGCATCAATAAATCCTGCTGCAAAAGCAGCTAAACAAAGCAAAATTATAATATAGTTTTCCAATTATAGTGTAGTATTTGATTAAAATTTGAATGTCGGCAAAATTAGCCTTCTTAAACAAATATTACAATTAAAATGATGCTGAATTACAACCAAAAGTATATTTTTGTTTCCTTAAATTATAAAAATGGATTCAAACAAAATCATAGAAGTTCTAGCTTATACTATACCTTCAATCATAACAGGAAGCGTAGCCTATTATTTTTTCAAATCGTATCTTCAGGATAAACAAAATACACGAAGATGGTTATTGCAAAAAGATGCTCAAAAACAAGCTTTGCCTTTACGATTACAAGCTTATGAGCGAATTACTTTATACTTAGAACGCATTAGTTTAACTAATTTATTGATACGCGTTGCGCCAATATCTAATGATAAAAATGATTATGAAAATTTAGTTATTGCACAAATCGAGCAAGAGTTTGAGCATAACTTAACACAACAAATATACATGTCTGATGAATGTTGGACTATTGTAACCACAGCTAAAAATGCTACAATCCAGATGATTCGTAAAGCAAATATGAGCGACCGTGTAGACAGTGCAGATAAATTACGTGAGGTTATCTTAAATGATTTATTTGATAAGCAATCACCAAGCAGTGCTGCTTTAGGCTATATTAAAAGAGAAGTAAGCGAAATGTGGTAATCTTTAATTGTTGAGTTTAGATTTTAGATTCCTGCAATGTCAATCTAAAATCTAAACTCAACAATCTAAAATCAGATGTTACCTGTTATCACTCATAATTTCAGACTTATTCTGAGCATATTCATATCCTTCTTCCCACCACTTTTTCATTTCTTCTTTGTTAAAAATTAATGCGTTATTGGTTAATTTTGTAGGTGTATAAAACAAGTTCAGTTTTACATTTTTGTTTTTCGCCAATAGTTTTCCGATAGCAATATCATGTTTTTCGACCTGATCTAGAGCAATTCGGAACAAATCTATCATTAACGAAAACGGATTTTTACCTATTGTACTTTTTGTTGTATTTACTTCAGTTTCCAGAATAACCACATCTATCTCAGTTGCACCACGATTTATGGCTTCACGTATTGGTACGAGACTAGAGAATCCTCCGTCTCCATATTCTGAGTTGTTTTTAGATACTAAACTCATAAACGGAATATAATTACTTGATATCCAAATCCAATCGCAAAATTCGTCGTAAGAACAATCTTTTATCGATTTATATTCAGCTTCATTTCGAGACAAGTTGGTAACCGTAACAACAACATCAGTTTTTAGTTTTTTTAGCTGGTTAAATTCAGATAAAGACAAATGATCTTTTATGTATTTTTGCAATCTTTTGCTTTCGCCAAAAGTTCTTTTTCCTTTAAAAAACTGACGTAATACATTAAAGTGATTTATGGTAACAATATCAATACCGCCTTTCTCTTTTACAACAAAAGGGCTGATATTAAATATTTTATTCATGCTCACATTGGTGTAGATTCCATGGATTTTATCAATATTTCCAAGTGCCAAATGCGGAATAAGTAAACTTCCTGTAGATGTGCCTAGAAATAAATCGTATTCACATTTTTTTATTTGTAATAAATATTGTGCAACTCCTCCGGCAAAAGCTCCTTTGCTTCCTCCTCCTGAAATAACCAATGCTCTCATAAATGTATTGTAGTTTTTTTTAAAGAGAAGAGAATAGAAGAAAGAACAAAGAAAATAGACTAAACCTTTAATCTATTTCTTTACTCTATCCTCTTTCTTCTATCCTCTTTCTTCTATCCTCTTTCTTCTATCCTCTTTCTTCTATCCTCTTTCTTCTATAATCTATTCTCTTTTTTACTCTTTCAACAAACGTTCTAATTGAAACTGTTCATTCGAGGACAAATTAGGCAAAATTCTTTCAAATGAAGTACGCATTTCACTATTTTTTAATAATAACCGAATAGTATCTCTACCAAATTTAGAAAATTGCCACATATGATGCGTTGTCGCGTTTACTAAGTTTGTTAATACAATATCATTTCTTAATCGAAAATCTATTAATTTCTCTAAAGCATTTTGGCGCGTTGTTGCTTCATATTTAGGCGAAGAATATTCTATTAATTCATTAATTAAACCCTCTGGTTCTGTTGCGTAATTAGGTGTTGATAAAGCTAATGACAACCATAATGTTCTTAAATTATAGTCGTTAAATCCTACCCAGTTTTTTGATTTATCTAAATATTCGCTGCGACGAGAAGGAAAATTATTCCATAAATAAAACAATACTATTTCCTGCGTTTGGTATGATTTATCATCTAGTAAAGACTCATACAGAGGTCTGAAATCTTCAGGAATTTTTGGCAAAGAAACAGCTACTTCTTGTCGAACCTGAAGGTTATTTGTGTTTAAAGCCAGAATGAGTAATTGTTTTTTAGCTTCGTATTTTTCATTCTTGAGTTGGTTTACAATTGCTTTTTTAACTGTAAAATAAACATCGGATTGTAATGTTTTGGTAAGAAAATCTTCTTTTTCGGCTAAAGGTTTTTTATTGACTTTATCGACTTCTAAGCGTATTTGAATTGCTTTATTTTTACTCAACAGTTCATTTGCTTGTTGCGTATTAAAAGCAGTTGTTTCAAGCCATATTTTAGAGAATTCATTTAAGTCATAATTGGATAGTTTTTTTATTTCATCAAAAAAATCATTCGTGTTTACAGTTTGAAAGGCATATTTTTTCAAATAATTTTTGATTACTTTTTTGAATGTTTTATCGCCCAAAGCATCATGTAAAACAAATAAAGCCCAAGCCCCTTTTTCGTAAAAAGTAAGCGAACTAGCTTTGGCATTCAAGACTGGAATTGTGTCAGTTCTTGATGCATATTTTAATTGTTGTGCAGTATCGTATAATTTGGAATAAAAATAATCCTCACCATAAATTTCTTTCTCAGCAAGCAAAGCATAATAGGTTGCAAAACCTTCTTGCAGCCAATGATGCGTACTACTTTCGGCAGTAATTAAATTCCCAAACCAATGGTGCGCCAATTCGTGTGCATTAACATTGGTGTATTTTCTATCTTCAAAACCTATAGAATCAACAACATATCTGGTAGAAAGCAAAGTAGCTGTTGTATTCTCCATACCCGCATATATAAAGTCACGAACAGGAGCTTGCTTGTATATTTCCCAAGGGTACTTCACTCCTATTTCTTTCTCCAGAAAATCAAAAATCTGTTTAGAATAGCGATAAGTTGGTTCAAAACGAGAGATATCATTATTTTCGATGTAGTATTCTAAAGGGATTCTAGATTTAGATTTGAGCTCTTTTTCTTCATATTTCCCAATGGCAAGCATTAGTAAATAAGAACTCATAGGATTTTGCATTCGGTATTGCCAAACAATAGAATTCCCATTTTCGAGTTTGTTTTTTAATAATCCGTTTGAGATAACTTTATAGCTTTTATCAAAAGTAATATTTAGGTTAAAAACTACTTTTTCATTTACATCATCAAAACTCGGGAACCAATTACTGGTATATCTTCCCTGTCCTTGTGTCCATACTTGTCCATTTACATCATCTAATTTGTCGTCTTGAGCAGAGTCAAAGTTACCCACAAAGTACAATGCCTGTTTTGGCTTGGCTGAATAATTAAATGTAAGTGTATTTTTTCCTTTTTGGAACGGAAAAATCAATTGCAATTGCTTGTTTGTATTAATAAATATAATTTCATTTCCGTTGATTTTTAAATTCGAAAACGACATGTTTTGAGCATCAATTTTTATAGTATCGATAGGTTTTAGAACATCAAAATCATATATCACATTTCCTGATAATGATCTGTCTGTTGTATTGATAGTGATTTCCCCTAAAACTGATTTAAAATCGACATATTGGGTTTGTTGAGCAAAACTGAAAAGGGAAAAGAAAAAAAAGAGGTATTTCATTATTGGTTTTATTTGATGCAAAGGTTTCCAAAGTTACAAAGGATTGATGAACAAATCGAAGGAAATTTGTATGTTTACTTTCAGAAAACATTTAAACAATTCCTTTGAAAAAAATCGCCTTATTTAATTGGAGCAGTGGCAAAGACTCAGCTTTAGCATTATATAAAATACAACAAGAAAAAGAATTCGAAATAAATTGTTTACTTACAAGTGTCAACCAGCAGTTTCAGCGTATTTCGATGCATGGAGTTCGTGTAGAGTTATTAGAACAACAAGCAAAAAGTATTGGATTACCGCTAGAAATTATGCAAATTCCAGAAATGCCAACAATGGAAGTCTACGAAGAAGTAATGACCAAAACATTGGCTAAACTTAAAGATCAAGGTGTTAAATATTCTATTTTTGGAGATATATTTCTGGAAGATTTACGAAAGTACCGTGAAGATAAATTGGTAGATATCGGCTTTGAAGGCGTGTTTCCGTTATGGAAAACACCAACAAAAGATTTAATTCAGGAATTTTTATCTTTAGGTTTTAAAACAATAGTGGTTTGTGTAAACGAACGTTTTCTTGATAAGAGTTTTGTAGGTCGTGTAATCAATCAGGATTTTATAAATGATTTGCCAGATAATGTAGATGTATGTGGAGAAAATGGCGAATTTCATACCTTTACTTTCGATGGACCTATTTTTTCTGAACCAATACAATTTGAAATTGGAGAAATTGTACATCGAAAATATGAAAAACCTAAAACAGAATCTAGCGATACAGCTTGTGATACAAATGCAAGCGATGCTTTTGATTATGGATTTTGGTATTGCGATTTGATATAAACAGTAAGACATTAATTATTTTAATCATATAAGCAACGTAAGTAAATGTAAGTATAATCGAATCTGTGCAAACTTAAATGAACTTATATTACTTATATGGTTCGCTTTTTTTTGTTACAGTCTTGGTTTTATGTATTCTAACTATATAATATTATTTTAAAACTCATGCAAATGCCTGTAAAAGAAAAGAGCTTAGAAATAGAAAAGATTTTATTTTTCTTGGACGAAATCGGAATTAAAGTTGTCGAAAAAGAATTAAATAACACTTTTTTACCAGGATTATCTTTAGGCTCAAATTGTATTTATATTGATTTTGAAAAATTATTATATCCAGGAGACATTCTACATGAAGCAGGACATCTGGCAGTTACTACCACCGCTGAAAGAGAATTAGTTGGTACAGATAAAATAGCTGCTAATTGGCCAACTGAAGGAGAAGAAATTGCAACAATCTTATGGTCTTTTGCTGCAGTAAAATATTTAAAATTACCAATAGAATTTGTATTTCACCCTAATGGATACAAGAACGATTCAGAATGGTTAATTTCAAATTTTAACGATGAAAACTATATAGGTTTACCTTTTCTTGAATGGGCAGGACTTACATTAGGTAAAGAACGAGCAGCAAATGAAGGAAAAGAAGCATTTCCTGCAATGATAAAATGGTTAAGAGAATAAATTATGGATAAATTAGTACGCTCTATAAAGTTTCCTCTTTTATTTGATAAGGAAAAACTAAAAAATGATTTCCAGAAAATCATCGATAAAAACTGGATTGATCATTATAATACGAATGATTATTCAGGAAAATGGACTTCGATTGCTTTAATGTCACAAAGCGGAAAATCGGACGCTATCTATGCTTTTTCAAACAATGATGAAAAGCTAGTTGCTACCGAAATATTAGATTCTTGCACCTATTTTAAAGAAATATTAGATGGTTTTTTATTCGAAAAAACAGCTGTTCGATTATTGCAATTAGCTGCTGGAGCTGAAATTAAACCGCATAGCGATAATTGTTTAGGATATGAAGATGATTCTTTTAGATTACATATTCCGATAATTACAAATAACGAAGTCGAGTTTATCTTAGATGGTACTCGCTTAATTATGAATGAAGGCGAATGTTGGTATATAGATGCTAATTTTATTCATTCGGTTGCCAATCGTGGCACAGAAAACCGCATTCATCTTGTAATCGATGGGATAAGAAATGAATGGACTGATGCGATGTTTTATAAAGAGGCAGACAAAGACCAATTTGTAAAAGCTGCACCAGTAATGAGCGAAGAGCAAAAACAACTCATGATTGCCGAGTTAAAACGAATGAATACGCCAATGGCAGATGAGCTTATTAAAAATTTAGAGTAAGCCTAATTTAATTAAAAGAATAAACACAAGTGAATAAATCAAATTTTAGAAAATTCGGAATAATAATTACCTTAATTATTGTCGCATTTTCATTCCAGAGTTGTTTAGTAAGTAGATGCCAAAGACCACAAATTATGGGCTATATCTATGACGAAACAACCCATACTCCTATCGAAAATTGTAACGTAGGAGAAAGCTTAACCAATGCAATGGGCTATTTTAATTTAAAAGAAATAAGATATTCTCAATTTACTTTTGTTGGTTATGAAGCACCACCATTACATGTTAATGAAGCTATATACAAAGAGGGTTACGAAAAGAAATCTATAGATCTGCACAATCCTTTTGGTGGCGGAATGAGAAAAGGTGCCGTACATAATACCGATACTATTTATCTAAAAAAAGTATCGATTCAAATTTCTAAGTAAATACGTTTAGTTTTTAAACTTCTCTTTCTTCGTAAATTTTTAATAATTGAGTTACTGTATTCCAGTTTCTTATCGTTGCAGTTACGTTTAGTTTTTTCTCAATATATTTCTGGTCAAATCTGGTTTTTCCTGCGCCAACAGCATATTTAATAAATATTCTGTTACCATCAATACTAGCTTCGTCTGGCTTAAACTGACTTATTTTTAAATCATTTATACTATCACTTTTCAATGCTATCGAAATAAAAGCCACGTACAATTTTTTAATGTCAGCGTCTTTTTCTTTTAAGAAAGGATTGTTCTTAAAACAAGCTTCTAAATCTTGTTTATAAATCACAACAATAGGCACTTCGTGTCCAAAAACTTTAAAAATTTCTTGTTTGATTACAAAGCCAACTTTGGATGCATTGTCTTCATCGGTATCTACAAATACATTTCCCGACTGAATATACGTTTGCACGTTCTTAAAACCAATAGCTTCAAGTGTAGTTTTTAGAGCTTCCATTTTTATCATGTTGTGTCCAGAAACATTGATACCACGAAGTAATGCGAGATGAGTTGTCATTGTATTGATTTTATTTTTTCAAAGATAAAGATTCAATTATAATAAAAACCCAGAGTGATTTAAAAATAGTTACTAATTAAGTTTCGATATTAAATTTCAATAAAAATTGAACGGGATATTCTTTTTTACCTTTCTTTTAAAATGTTTGAACTTTGATTAAATTAGACAAATGCATAGATTCTTATTTATCAAGATATCAGTAGTTTTTATAAATCTATTTAGAATCATAAAAACTACTGATATTATATTTTTTATTTTGCTCGTACTATCGTTTCAAAATTTAAATCCATTGCAGCAGTATTATCAAGTATTGCTCCCAAATATTTTGGAGTCATTTTACCATTATGATCTTTATTGTACATGAAAAACTGCCCAAAATTGCCTCCTTTTAAATCTGTAAATTTCTTTACTTTATACTCTTTAGAATCGAATGCGTCGGCATTAGAAGAAAGCTTATCCCATTCTGCTTTAGAAAAACTCATAGGAATCATTTCTTTACTACGAATAACATACATCGTATCAGCATCAATTCGTATCAGTTTCACTAATGCACCTTGCAACTGGCTATTTTCTTGAGACCATGTTGATTTGTAAATATCTCCAGATTGCGGATTAGTAATTAATGCAGCATACTCCTCAGACTTTTTCTCAATTGATTTGTTATTAATCTTACTATAACCCAATGCAATTAAAACGATTAATGGTAATACAATACAAAATGACCACGGGTATAATAACTGCCATAAAGTTCTTTTGTGATTATTTCTAATCTGATTAATCTCAGCTTCTATATTGGCTGAGTATTTTTTCTTTGCAAATACAGATGCATCAGGGTTTTTTAAAACTTCACCGCAATTGGTACAAACTACTCCTGTTTTCCGTCCCGTTCCAAAGAAAGGGATAACCATAGAGATATAACGCACATACAATGTTAATTCAATACATCCATTTTTATTACATACGGGACAGATTTCATCTGAAATAATTTTTGAAGTTAAAGGCTTTGTTACAATTTCGTAAACGTAAATCATTTTGTTAATTAGTTTGGGGGTTATTAAATAGCAAATAATTGCTTAATCTTAGTTATTTGTATTCTTTGTTTTATCTATCATTTGAAAAATGTTTCTTTTTAATTCCGTAAGATCACAATTTAAAAGCCTTACATTTATCCATAATAAGACATTACCATTTTCATTACAGTAAGTTTCTACTTTTTTACGGTACTTTTCATTTTTAATTTTATTTATATAAATATCTGGTTGATGAACAATTATATTTAATACAGTTTCGTATTGTTCCTTTGTTTCAACACATCTTGTTATGTCTTCCCAATTTACTACTCCAATTTCAATGAAATATTTTCCGTAAAAAATAATTCCTTTATGATTAAGTGTTATTTGTATCTCATTATTATCAAATAAGCGCACTTCTCTTATTGTATAAAAGAGCATTCCAATAATCACAAAAGGAGATAAAAACAGTACCTCTGGATGAAAATTTTGACCATCATAAAACTGTTTTGTATTATGCCATAACATCCAAACTGCAATTAAGAAGAGGGACAGACATAAAGCAAAACGGATTATAATTGTTTTTTTATTTAGGTAAATGTGGTAAGGAAGTCTTTGCATAATTTTTATTTC
>NZ_NCWQ01000077.1:0-27468 GCF_002156885.1 Flavobacterium sp. AJR
TTTGCTGGCGCGAGCGTCCCGCTCGTGAAAACAATCAGAATAATTTAAAAACAGAAAAATTATGGAAGAATTACTATGTAAAAAAAACTATCATTGTAAAACTATAACAGGACTAAATTTAAAATGTAAATCTATTTTAGGATTAAGTATAAATATGTAAACTTTTTTCAGGACGATACAGCTTCATGTTCACGAGCGGGACGCTCGCGCTAGCTTGCGGATTTTTGACTAACGATTTTTGATTTCAGAAGTATGAAACCTTTAATGCCAAATGTATTAGCCCAGATAGTAACGGCATCCTTTTCTTTGTTTCTTTAACAAAGAAAAGATAGAGTGGATAGCTGGAATAGCTCCTTAAAATGATACTTTATAAAACAAAAAAATCCACTTTAGGGTTAGTAAAGTGGATTTTTGATAAATGGGTTTTAATTAATTTTTTGCTTGTTCGTTATCTTTCATAAACTTCTGAAAATTCTCTTCGGATGCAAAATAAGCGACATTTCCTTCTTCGTTTAATGACACAATATATGCCGAGGCTTTATCGATTTTTTCTCCTGTAAATGGGTCTGTTGCTTTGCGAACGCTTTCGTCGCTCGGAATGCGTTCTACGCACATGGCGCAACATCCGTAGTACATTTTCCCATCATAGGGAACTTCCATTTGTTTTTTCTCCATGTGTTTGTCATTAACCATACATACCTCATCGTTGGGAACGTGTTTTGCTATGTTAGGAATATCTTGTTGCACTGGTATTTCTTGCGGAGTTTGTGCCGTGATTTGTTCTTTAACTTCTTTGTCTTTGCAAGAAATTAATACGGCTGCAATTGCGATTATAATTAGGTATTTGCTAGATGTTTTCATGGTTTTATTTTTTAATTTTTGTTCCTTCTACAATTTCTTCGGTTGCTTTTAGGAGTATGTTATCGCCTTC
This sequence comes from Flavobacterium sp. AJR, assembly GCF_002156885.1. Taxonomy (NCBI): domain Bacteria; kingdom Pseudomonadati; phylum Bacteroidota; class Flavobacteriia; order Flavobacteriales; family Flavobacteriaceae; genus Flavobacterium; species Flavobacterium sp. AJR. Next base: position 932 of record NZ_NCWQ01000077.1, read on the forward strand.
GTTTAACTCACCAAATACTTCGATTTTATCCATTAACGGACGCCCTTTTGAAACGGGGATATTTTTGGTCATTCCGTTTTCGATTCGGATTACGTACATGCCCATATTACTTTCGACCAAGGCTGTTTTTGGTATAAAAAATGTAGCTTCTTTTGCTTGCAACGGAATCATTGCTTCAACCACCATTAAGGGTTTTAGCTCTGGATATGTTTTCATTAAATCGGCTTCGATACGCTCGGAGCGGAGTTTGAAATCGAGCACTCCTGATTTTCGGGATATTTTAGCCATATATTTTTTCTGAGGAATCGAACTTACCTTAAAATGTATCGAATCTCCTAAGTTTAAAAAGGCTGTATTTGCTTCGGGAACTGAAAGGGAAACTCTCAATTTCTTGTTATCCTGAAGTATCAATAAAGGTTTGTCGGAACCTTTTCCCATTGGTCCAACATACGAGCCTAAATCGATATTTCTTTCGGCAACGATTCCGCTAAAAGGTGCTCGAATTACCAGATAATCATTCATGATTTGGATTTCCTGATAAGCTGATTTAGCTGCTTCCAGTTGCGCTTGGTCGGCTAGTTTTCTTGCTGTAATCTGGTCTAAAGCATCTTTGGCAATTGCCCCTTTTGTTTCATTGGCTTTGAACATTCGATCGTAATTGGATTTTGTCGCAATATATATTGCCTCTTGCGCTTTCCATTTTGATTTTGCCGATGCTAATTGTGCTTGAATTTCTGGCGCTTCGAGTACAAGAATAACTTGCCCTTTGGTCACTATCGAGCCAATATCTACAGGAAGTTTCTTGACATAACTGTTTACTTTGGCATAAATAGCCGTTTCCTGATCTGAAACTAATTCTCCGGCTAGTTTTAACTGAACCAGTGGATTACTTTTCTTGATGGATGTAGTTTCAAAATTTGGCATCATCATCATTGGCATCGCGTCTGTTTTTTCGACCTTTTTAGTTTCTGAATTGCAGGATGCAAATACAATTCCGATAAGGATATAATAGATTAGTTTCATTTGTATTTTATTTTTCTAATGTTATATAATGTGTACTGTTTTCGTCTTCAGGATCTAATGATGGAGATTGTGTCGAAGTTTTGCCTTGTATCCATACAAATACTAATGGCAATAGTAGTAATACACTAAATGAGGACGCAATTAATCCGCCAATTACGGCTCTCCCTAGCGGTGCAACTTGGTCGCCACCTTCGCCATGACCAATAGCCATTGGTAACATTCCTGCAATCATTGCCAGCGAAGTCATGATAATAGGACGAATACGAAGTGATGCTGCCTGAATGGCTGAGTTTAACGCATTGCCGTTTTGCATGCGCAATGTTTCGGCATTACTTATTAATAATACGGCATTGGCAATAGAAACTCCTACCGACATAATGATTCCCATATAAGATTGTAGGTTTAAGGTCGAGCCTGTAATTTTCATTAATAGCAACGATCCTAAGATTACAAATGGAACGGTTGTTAGGATTACAAACGAAACTTTGAACGATTGGAAGTTGGCTGCCAGCATTAAAAAGATTACCATAATGGCAATTAATAATCCCATTGCCAGACTGCTCATGGTTTCATCGAGAACGGGAACCATCCCGGAGATTTGAATATTTACTCCTTTTGGTAATTCTCCCAGAGAGGCAATCGCAGCTTGTACATCTTTTTGAGCACGACCTAAATCGGCATTATGGATATTGGCTGTAACAGGGGTATAGCCCATTGTTCCTAAATTGTAACTTTCGCCCAAAACTTTTGTTGGTGTAATTGTGGCTACATCGCCAAGAACTGGTCGGTCGGAGTTTTTCCCTAGCGGAACATTAAGCAATTCGTCCTTACTGTTTAATATATTTTGTGGCGTTTGTACTTGTACATCGTAGGCAATTCCCATCATTCCGCCTACCCACATATTTTTGCTTGTATAACGAGAAGATGCAGTAATTGGAACCAATGAACGAGCTATATCCTGAGCGTCGATTCCTAATTGCGCAGCTCTTAATCTGTCGATATTAATTTCGAAAGCCGGATAGTTTAATGATTGCGGAATTTGCTGGTCTCTTAAATAGTCGATTTCTTTTAGTTTTGTCAGTAATTTATTGGCATACATAATGTTCATTTTTTTCATCATTCCCGAGAAACGAACTTCGATAGGCGTATTGGTTCCTTGGCTAAGAATTTTTTCTGTCAGCTCGATTGGTTCGAAAGAAAAGTGCAATTCGGGCATTTTAGCTTTCATGTGGTGACGGATTTTTTCTTTTAAGTCATTGGTGTTTCCGTCAAAATCTTTTAATGCAATTTGCATCAAAGCTTCGTGTGGTCCTGCATTGTATAAGTAAATAGGGCTTACCGCAAATGATGAAGGATGCTGACCAATAAATACCGAAGAAATTGCAATATGGTCTTTACCAATTACAGTTTCCATTTCGTGTAAAACCTGCTTGATTTTTAGCTCTGTTTTTTCGATACGAGTTCCTTCGGGTGCTTTTATACGTACCTGAAACTGACTCGAATTAACGGTTGGCAATACATCTTTTCCGGTATTGCTGTACATTATAAAAACTCCCAATGCTACTAGGACAAAACTCGCAATTAAGATAGTTTTGCGTTTCTCCATTATGGATTGCAAGAACGTTACAAAACGATTTTTAAATCTATCAAATTTGTCTTCTTCATGTACATGGTTTTCGTCTTTGGATTTCATTAACCAGTTTGCCATTACGGGAACAAAGGTTTGTGATAGGATAAATGACAATATCATCGAAAATCCTATGGCAAGTGCCAACGGCATAAATAGAGAACCAGGGATTCCTGTCATCATAAATGCGGGTGCAAATACAGCCAGAATACAAAGCAGAATCAATAATTTAGGGAAGGCAATTTCGCGACAAGCATCCAGAATTGCTTTGGCTTTTGTTTTGCCCATTGCCAGATGTTGGTGGATGTTTTCGATAGTAACTGTACTTTCGTCAACCAGGATTCCTATAGCCAGAGCCAATCCTGATAAGGACATTATATTGATGCTTTGCCCGAATAATTTCAGGAATAATACGCCCGAAATAATCGAAATAGGAATCGTTAATACCACAATTAAAGCCGCTCTGTTATCACGCAAGAATAACAATACCATTAATCCGGTAAGTAAAGCTCCCAATACACCTTCGAGAATTAAACTTTTTACGGCATTGATAACATATACGGATTGGTCAAACTCATAAGAAATAGTAACATCATCCGGTAAATTATTCTGAATCATCGGGATGGCTTTCTTTAAATTTTTCACCACGTCCCAAGTCGAAGCGTTACCTGATTTTGCAATATTGATATATACCGAACGTGCTCCGTTAATCAAGGCATAACCTGTAGTAATATCGGCTCCGTCTTTTACAGTTGCCACATCACGGATGTAAACATTATCGACTGCGCCTTTAAAAATTGGAATATTTCCAAAATCGGCAACTTCTTTAATTGTATTGTTTGTAGGCGTTAAATAATTAATATCGTCGATGTAAATATTTCCCGATGGTGAGGTAATATTATTGCGGCTTATGGCTTCTACAATTTGTTCAGGAGTTAATTGATGGGTACGTAATTTATTTGGGTCGATGTTTATTTCGATTGTTCTCGGGCTTCCGCCAAAAGGTGGTGCGGTTGTTAATCCTGGAATTTTAATCAAAAAAGGTCGTGCCGTAAAGTTGGCAATATCCTGCAATTCGTTATTGGTTTTCGAATTACTCTTGAAAACCAATTGTCCAACAGGTTGCGACGATGCATCAAATCTAATAATGAATGGAGGCGGAGCTCCCGGTGGTAAGAATACTTGAGAACGATTGGACAGTGCATTGATTTCGGCAATAGCCTGACCCATATCTGTACCTTCATAAAAGTTTATTTTCATTAAGGTCAATCCTTGAGTATTCTTAGTTTCGATGCTTTCGATTCCGCTCGTAAACAGCATCATATTTACATACATTTTCGTAAAATAACCTTCCATTTGTTGAGGTGTATATCCATTAAATGAATGGGCAATGTACACGACAGGAAGATTCATATCTGGCAGAATATCTACCTTTATATCTTTGGTAGCTTTAATTCCGAAGAATAAAAGCCCCAGCACCATCACCATAATCGAGATGGGCTTGCGCAAGGCAAAACGTATTAAATTCATAATTTAGGCTTTAGTATATCGCGTTTAGTAAAATAGTCAGGTCACCCTTGGCAGCAGCTTTAATCCATAAGGCTTGCCAGATGTTGTTTTGCGCTATTTCATAGTCTATTTCGGCTCTGTTGAGCGTGTAGAAAGATTGTGTCAGGTCTACAATTGTCGTTAAGCCATTGTTATATAATGCAGTATGTTGTTGGTATGCATCTGTGGCAGCTTTTACCTGAGTTTTGGTTTCTTCAAAATTTTCAAATGCATTTTTTAATTTGTCATCTGCCAATTTTTGTTGCGCCACAAGTTCCTGATTCATATAATCATATTCCTTTTGCAAGGATTGCGTAATGAATTTTTGTTCTTTCTTTTTGGAAGACTGACGGTATACATTCATCAAATTCCAACTGATACCAACGCCAACAATATAATTACTGCGGTCTATGCCAACTCCATCTGAATACGATTTAGAGAAAGCTGAATTATCCTGCACATAATTCCAATCGAACCCTGAGCCACGCCCTTGTATTACGCCAAATGACGAAATAGTAGGAAGTCCAAGTGCCGATTGTAATTTTTCTTGTTGCACGCTTTTCTGAACCGTACTATTTTGCCATTCCAGAATAGGATGCTTGCTCGTTTCTACCGAAGATTCTAGAAGTAGAGTAGGAGTCTTGTTGGTAAAAAGACTGTCTAGTTCATACTTTCTATATTCTTCTCCCATCATAACTGCCAGTGCTTTGGAGTAATCGAGTTCTAAATCATAGGCTTTTATTACTGCCGATTTAGCATTGGCAACTTCGGCTTTCGCCAAAGAAAAATCGACTTCTGGAATCAAGCCGCTATTAGAACGGCTCTCGGTTGTTGTGGCAACAACTTGAGCACGTTCCAGATTTTTATCCTGCACAAATTTTACGCGTTGTGCAGCAAGAAGATTTAAGTAAGCCGCACCAACTTTTACCTGATGTTGGAATTTTAGTTGTTCCAAATCTCTCTGAGCGACAGTTTCATCTGCTTTGGCTATGGAAACCTGGCTTTTTATTTTGCCAAACGTAAATAGGTTCCAATTGATGTTTGCTAAGTAAAGAGAGCCAAAAGCGGCATTCCAGTTTTGCTCCTGCAAAGGCATAGAGGTCGATGCAACGCCCAAACCTCCGTAACCATATAAAGGTCCGTTTTGAGCATTGATAGTTCCATAACTTTGTTGTGCCATCAATGTGAAATCAGGTAGATATTGACTTTTTTGATATATTATATTTTCTCTCGAAGCAAGTACCATTGCTTCTTTGGCTTTTATTTTTTCAAAATTCTGAACAGAACGTTCAAGAGCATTTGGTAAAGTTACGGTCTGCGCCAAAAGATTTCCTGTGGCAAAACCGAAGAATACCAATGCAAAGAATTGCATTTTCATACATTAAATATTTAAAATTAAACAATAGAAATCCCGTGCTATTCTTTGGAAACAGCAGAGTTTATCAATTGAATAAAATCAAATTTGGTAAACGCAATAGTAAATGTAGAGTATTGTATTCCTTATAGGAATCGTAGTAAATACGTATGAGAATCCAACAGTTTTTACTTGTGGAAGTTCATAACCAAAGACAACTTTAAAGAAGTGAAAAGGCAAGGCGACTCCCAAGTATTTTAAAGAAGGATTATCAGGGGAAGCTTTTTGAGCCTTTTCTGTTATTTTTAATAATTTAGTTTCATGTTTGCAGCAATCCTTAAGTATTTTTCCGTCTTTACGGTCACATTTGGTGCAAGGTTGCCCTTCTTTATTGTTTGCAAAAAAGTAAGTTTCCTGTTTGATTCCTTTACAGATATGAGTATTCTGGGTAAAGCCAGATGACAATACCAAGTAGAAAAAGGAGAGGAATAGGATTAATGCTTTTTTCATATCAGAAAGCAAAGGTTGCTATCTTATTGGAAATGGTTGTTGCATAATTTTGGTAGTTATTTACAAGATTTACAAAATTTTATTTTACCGTTGAGTTTTTTACCATTAAGAGATTAAGGAAAATTAAGTTTTAAGATGGGAACGCTGATTTAAAAAATTAACAGCAAAGGGCGCAATCCCGAAGCCTCGGGATACGCAACGGTCGCAAAGTTTTAAAAATTAACCACAAAGCGCACAAAGGGTTATGTTAAGCTAACAATTCCGACCCCGAAACGTCGGGACGGGATAAAATCTGTTTAATCCTTTTAATCTGTGGCGAGAAAAATGGATAGTGAAGAGTTCGCAAAGTTTCTCCACAGCCTTGTCACCCTGAGGAACGAAGGGTCTCCACAAATAGCTCGATAATGTGGGACAAGTTTGTGAGAACATTGAGTATATACTCTATATGTCCGTTTTTTCTCCATAAAGGAGTAACGAAAATTTAAGTTTAGCTTAATGAAACTTAATATCTTAATGGTTCAATTTTTTATTTTAAAGTTTTTTGAGATTATCGACCTAAATATGCATTCAAATCAACTCGATGAATTTGTTGAGGTACATTGAGTACTGGTTTTCTAACTAAAGCTTCATTGGTTAAATAATAATGAAAACCATCTTCGGTTGCAATACCTTCAATTTGATGAAATGGCAATGCAAGTTTAATCTTTTGTTTATTCCCCGATAGAAAATCATTGTTTTTATAATCGTACAAAAGATATAAAAAAGGCTTCCCAATTTTAGAATATCCACAAAGTACAATCAGTTTTTTGGATGGCAAATAAGTAGCACCAGTAACTAACCCTTTTACGTCTAGGGTTTCTTTTAAACTGGCAATATGATTTCCGGGTGTATTGGGTAAAACATAAATACTGGTTTTAGAGCTCCTCCATTGTTTGGTAAACAAATAAATACTGTCGTTTGTAACGATAAATGCTTCACAATCAAAGTTAGTTTTGTTTGCCTTTTCTTGTGTAAAATCCGTTTGGTTAGAATAAGAAAACGAAATGGTATCGATGATAGGTTTTCCTGCCAGAAACGATTCTTTTTCGATTTTCAGAATGTGTAAATTGGTTCTGTTTCCCTTATAATTATTTCCAAAATCGCCTATGTAAATATGGGTGCTATCTTGCGAAATTTCCTCCCAGTCATTATTGATTACTTTTTCTAGTGCAATTTTCTTTTTAAGCTCTCCCAAATGATTTAACCCATAAATGGTTTTATCATGGTCATCATTATGTGTCCACAATAGCGAATCGAAAGCTATTAATCCCGATGTTTCTTTAATAGAATCACTTAGTTTATTAGAATATTCAGGTTTTATTTTTACAGATTTGTACAAACAACTTCCGTCATTCTCAGTTGCTTTTGGATTGTAGTTTTTAGACAATGGATCTGTACAACCTAAGATTTGTCCGTAGGTTGTAGTGATGCATAAAAAGAAAAGCAAAAGGGCTTTTTTCATTGGGATGAATTGTGATTATCAAAAATAAAGGAATATTTTTTGACTGCTGGTATTTTGAATTTTTTCGTAAAATAAAAAAACTACTAATTAAGAAGTTTATCGGGATTATATCCAAAATAAGGCATAACCTGCTCATGAAATACTACTCCGTATTCTTCTAATTCTTTTAAAATCGGTAAATACACCTCTTTATTTATTGGTAACTGAACTCCAGGAGTTGTAATCTTACCATTTAATATCAATAAAGTGGCCATTGCAACAGGCAATCCAACAGTTTTTGCCATTGCAGTATACGTTTGATCATCTCCAATGCAAACCATTTTGGAGTCTATTTGCGTGTCTACACCATTTAATTTGTATCCAAATTTATGGTACATCACTATCATATCTTTATCGTGTGGCTCTAAAGTCCAACTATCCGAAAGTATTTTTTCTAGTATCTGAGCTGGAGTAGCATCTTTTAATCCAACAATTTTATTCGAGTTAAACAAGTCAAGCTCAACAAGTTTGTCCCACATTATATCATCCTGATCTATTTTAAGAATCAAACGCATTTTTATTTCTACAGAATCAGTTGGGTGATAAGGCAAAAAAGAATTCACAAACTGACGATAACTCATAGTTTCAGAATGTTCCATAACATAACTATCATCGGTCATTCCTAATTGTACAAACATATTCCAAGCTTTCGAGAATCCAACTCTTCTTATTGTACCACGATACAAAGTAAGAATATCTTCAAGACCATAAATAGATCTGTATTTTAAAGAATCACGATTAGAATACGCTTCAAACTTTCCGTATCCTTCTACTTCAAGAAATTCGGTTCTGCGAAATAAATTGCAATACGGGATATATTTATAAGTTCCTTCCTGTATAAATTTGGCTGCTCCTCCCTGCCCTGCTAAAACCACATTACGCGGTAACCAACTAAATTTATAATTCCATAAATTATTATCAGATTCAGGAGCTACAAGTCCGCCACAAAAAGATTCGAACAATAACATGCTTCCACCTTTCTCTCTAATTTCATCGATTACCTTCATGGCACTCATATGATCGATACCAGGATCAAGCCCAATTTCATTCATAAAAATCAAATTATTAGCTTTTGCTTCCTTGTCCAGTGCCTGCATCGCATCACTTATATAAGACGCGGTAACCATATGCTTTTGGTAAAGCAAACAATCTTTGGCAACTTCTACATGTAAATGAGCCGGCAACATCGATATTACAATGTCTGCCTTTTGTATCGCAAGCTTTCGCTGTTCTTCATCAAAAATATCCAATGCAATAGGTGTCGCATTAGGATGTTTATTCGTTTTCTTTTCGGCAAGAGCCAAAGACAAATCACCTATAATAAGATGCAGGTTCTCCTTTTCGGACTTATCCAATAAATATCGTATCAATGACGACGCTGATCTGCCTGCTCCAATGACTAAAACTACTCTCATATTTTACATATATAACACAAACATACAATAATGTTATATTCATAACAATTAAAAAATGTTAAAAAAATGAACTATACATTATTTTAAACCAAAAATAAGCAGAATTTATTTATCCAGAAGAAAGCTAAATATTTCCAAAAGTTCTCTTAATTTTTTTCCATGATGAAAGTTTTAAACCTATTTTTGTAACAACTAAAATAATATTGTAATGGATAAAAAAATAATTGCAACAGGTGCTTTTTTCGGAATGTTAGCTATCATTTTAGGAGCTTTTGGAGCTCATGCTCTAAAAAAAGTTTTATCAATAGAAGAACTTGTAACTTTTGAAACTGGTGTACGTTACCAAATGTACCATGCATTATTTTTATTCTTTGTAGCCACAAGAAAAGAACTTTCACAAAAGACATTAAAGGTTATTTACAATCTTGCTGTAGCTGGTGTTATATTATTTTCGGGTTCAATATACTTACTTGCCACGAATAACCTTACAACATTTGACTTCAAAATTATCGGATTCGTAACGCCAATAGGCGGACTCCTATTAATTCTTGCTTGGACTGTGCTATTTGTTAAAATTATTAAACAAAAGTCATAAAATTCGTTATATAAAATTTTATCTGAAATATAATATCTAATTTTACAGTCTATAAAGTAAAACATACACAACTTATAAATTTATGGACAATCAAACGTTATCTACGCAATCGATTTCGCTAAATGAGTTAGGGATTAAAAATGCAACAATTCATTATCAGTTATCAGCTGACGAATTACACAACATTACGATACAATCAGGTCAAGGTGTGGAGGACTCAACAGGTGCATTAGCAATTAATACTGGTACATTTACAGGACGTTCGCCTCAAGATCGTTTTATTGTAAAGGATAGTATTACAGAAGACCAAGTTTGGTGGGGAAAAGTAAACATTCCTTTTGAACCAGCAGCTTTTGAAAAATTATACAACAAGGTAACTCAATATTTATCTAACAAAGAAGTATTTGTTAGAGATTCTTACGTTTGTTCAGACCCTAATTACAGATTAAATGTACGTGTTGTTACTGAGACAGCATGGTCTAACTTGTTTTGTTACAATATGTTTTTGAGACCAGAAGCAGAAGAATTAGTAAACTTTACTCCAGAATGGACAGTAATTTGTGCTCCTAGCTTCATGGCAGATCCTGCTGTAGATGGAACAAGACAAAGCAATTTTGCAATTTTGGATTTTACAAAAAAAATTGCTCTTATTGGCGGAACAGGATATACAGGAGAGATGAAAAAAGGAATTTTTTCGGCTTTAAACTTCATCTTGCCAGTATTTAAGAACACATTACCAATGCACTGTAGTGCTAATGTTGGTAAAGAAGGTGATACAGCTATTTTCTTTGGTTTATCAGGAACAGGAAAAACAACTTTATCTGCAGATCCAGACCGTAAATTAATCGGTGATGATGAACACGGATGGACTAATGAAAATACAGTATTCAATTTTGAAGGTGGTTGTTACGCTAAAGTAATTAACCTTACTGAAGAAAACGAACCAGACATTTTTAGAGCTATTAAAAAAGGTGCTTTATTAGAGAACGTTGTTTTTAAACCAGGTACAAACGTGGTAGATTATGATGATATCTCAATTACACCAAATACAAGAGTTAGTTACCCTATTACCCACATTGATAATATTCAGCCAGGTTCTATAGGTAAAAACCCTAAAAATATTTTCTTCTTAACAGCCGATTCTTTTGGTATTTTGCCTCCTATCTCGAGACTTACACCTGGACAAGCTGCTTATCACTTTATTTCTGGTTATACTGCTAAAGTTGCTGGAACAGAAGCTGGTGTAGACGAACCTCAACCTAATTTCTCTGCTTGTTTTGGAGCGCCATTTATGCCGTTACACCCAACTCGTTACGCAGAAATGTTGAGCAAAAAAATGAAAGATGCCGATGTAAAAGTTTGGCTTATTAATACTGGATGGACTGGTGGAGCATACGGAACAGGAACTCGTATGAAACTAAAATATACTCGTGCTATGATTACTGCCGCTTTAAATGGAGAATTAGACGACGTAGCATACGAAAACCACGTTGTTTTTGGAATTGCAAAACCACAAAGTTGTCCTAATGTACCTAGCGAAATATTAAATCCTAGAAACACTTGGGCAAATCCAGAATTATACGATGTAAAAGCAAAAGAACTAGCAGAGAAATTCAAAGCTAACTTTGCAAAATTTGAAGAGTTTGCCAATGCCGAAATTATGGCAGGAGCACCATTAGCATAATATAAGGTCTTTACTAATTCAAACAAAAAGAGCTGTTCAATCGAACAGCTCTTTTTTATTTATACTTGTTTTTTAGTATCAGTACGCAGTGTCAGTCTTCACTATCAGTTTACTTACTGTATTTATAAAGAAAACCGTAACTTATTATGACAGCAACTGAAAACTGGAACTGAGACTGAAAACTGAAACTAAATACTTATTTCTTCACTTGCTCATCAATACGTTTTTGTACTGAATCCCAGCTATAATAATGAAACGTCATTCCGTTGCTCATTGCCACAAAAAGACCATTTTTAAAAACTCCTCCTAAATTTACATTCGTAACATCGGCACCATCGCACTCAATTGTCGACGTAGGAATCTCGGCAAGCAAAGGATACTTATTCGGATCTCCTTTAGCCCCTTCTCTAGGATAAACCATAAACGTATTAGCTTGTTGGTTAGAAACTAAAATATAACCCGTTGTTGCTGTTTTTTTATAAATTGCAATTCCTTCATTATCTGCTTTAAACTCTCCTTTTCCAAAAATAGCTAGCTCAACATCTTTTTGCTTACTCTCAGGATCAGCAACATATTTTCTGATACCAAATTGCTCATCACAGTAATACACCATTCCTAACTCATTATCTACAGCAATAGCTTCAATCTCTTTTTTTCCGCTATATGCACCAAACTTGCGAACTACTTTACCACTAACTGTTCCGTTTCCAGCATCAGTTAACTGATATTGCCACAAATAACTACCCGAAGTTCCTGATTTTCTACCTACGATAGCAAATATTGCGTGATCACTTGGTCGGGTGTACAAAGCAACTCCCATAGGATCACGTAATGTCTCACCATCAAAAACAGAAATTCCACCATTATCTATGGGTTTTAAATCTGGCAAGCTAAAAACCCTAATTTTATTAGTTTCTCTTTCGGTAGTAACCGCAACATCTATTTTTTTTCCATTAATAACTAAACCATAAGCAATATCTACATTGTTAGGTCTTTTTAATGTTTCCGATTTAGTTATGATTTTACCTTTTAAATCAAAAGCATATAATCCGCCATCGGTATCTTTATCTGTACCTACAATAATACTTTTAGACGGATCTGTAGGATGTATCCAAATAGATGGATCATCGGTATCATGCGGAAGTGGTTCTGTTACCGCTGTTGGTTTAATAGCATCTTTACGAACTGGCGCTAACTTGCTATCGCAAGAAACTAAAATGGCACTCACTAAGAGTAATATAAATTTATTTTTCATGTTCTATTTTTATAAAAATTGACAGGAACATTACATTCCTGCCAATTCTAACTAATTCATTCTATATTAAAAATCAAATTTCAATCCTAAATTATAACGCGCTTGGTAATATTCTACCTGTTTAGTATGCGACTCTACACCTTGATAATAACGTAACGGCTGATTGGTTAAATTATTTGCTTCTGCAAAAACACGAATCTTAGGTGTAATTTTAAATGCTGCATTAGCATCTACAAAAAGTTGTTTATCATAATAACTATCATTGTATTCATTAGAACCTAATTCATCTAAATAATCTGAAGTGAAATTAGTCGAAACCCTAGCCGAAAAACGTTTGTTTTCCCATGACAATGATCCATTAAACATATGTGGTGATGTTCCCGGAAGGCTTATATTACGTCTTTCATTTCCTTCTGCATCAGCGATACCTTTGGCTGTAGATTTTGTGTAAGTATAGTTTAAATAAATCCCGAATCCTTTTAAAAATGGACTTGTAAAGAAATCCAACTGACGCTGAAATGCTACTTCAAATCCAAACACATCTACATTATCACCATTTCTTTGTTGTATAAGTGTCCAATTATCTCCCGCTGGAATTGGATTTTGTTGGTTAGGAAAATCAGCCGCAAACTTTGCAGTTGTATATTGATTATCACTATATGTATAAATGAAATCATTTAGGTTTTTATAGAAAACACCTGCAGAAATTAAACCAACCGATTTAAAATAATTCTCGGCCATGAAATCATAGTTATAAGAATAAGTTGCTTTAAGATCTGGATTACCAGCTAATATCTGAGAATCGGCAGCAATATTATTGATATAAGGAGCCAAAGCATAATAATTTGGTCTTGCTAAAGCTGTTGTAGCAGCAGCTCTCAACACTAAATCTTTGGTCGCATTATACTTAAACGAAATCCCAGGCATTACGTTTGTATAAGAATTGGTTGTGTTTATCTTTCCTTCTAACTCTTCTTCGTCCAGAACACGATTACCAGTATAATCTATATGTGTATTCTCTACACGGAAACCTAAAATCATAGATAATTTATCATTAAAATCCTGATCCCATCTTACATAAGCAGCATAAATATTTTCTTTGGCTTGATAATTTACAGTCAAAAACTCAGCTGGATTTAATTCTTTATTAAACAAAGCAGGATTATTTAAATCTAAACCTCCCAAATACGAATTAGAAACAAACGTTCCTGGTACGTATTTACTCCCTGGATTAAATCCGTTTCCGTCATAATAACTGGTTTGAACATCAGCTAAAGTTTCCATTCCGCTTATTGGCTCATAAGAGTAGAAAATATTATCTCTCGACTTCTCTTTCATTCTTAATCTAAGTCCCGTTCTCAATCTTCCTTTCTCCGAAGGGATAATTGTAAAAGGAAACCTGATATTTACTTTAGCTCCAAATTCACTTTCCTTAGTTTCATCTGTATTTTCGGTAGTCGAATCAAATTTAAACTTATCTAAAGCTTCGCCAGTTGTTGTAACCAAAGGAAACTCTAAATCAGATAAATCTTGTACAGTATTCAATCCTTTCTGACGGTATTCGATATAACGTTCTTGAGGACGGTATTCTCTTGCTGTCGAATAATTTGCTGACCAATCAAGATCTAAACTAGAATTTATTAAATGTTCTCCACGTAATGCATAGTTCTGCACACGCTGATCTTCGAGTCTTCTGTTTTTATTGCGATTATTATCAACACCACCTTTTGTCTGACGCTTTACTCTCCCTGTAAAACCAGTAATTTGTTCACCATTATAAATAGGTTTCATATCATCATAAGTAGTTCTATAACGATTCTCTCTATCATCTCTCCAGTTATAAATTCCGTTAAAAAAAATGGTATTGTTTTCATCAAATTTATAATCTAAAGCTAGAGCTGCGCTTCGGCGAATACGCTGCACATCATATTTTCTAATTTCAGATTTACTTAAAAATTCATTCCCAAATTTATCTTTAGTCCAGGCAGCTTCAACATTATCCGAACCATAATCCACATTATTATAAGAACCACTTACAACAGCTCCAAGTTTATCATCAAAAAAGCGATTTCCATAAACTAATCCTGCTGTATAAATAGGTTTATCTCGTATTGGTGCATAACCTCCCGCTACTGTTGCCGAGATTCTTTCGCCATTAGGAGTTGCTCTGGTAATCAGGTTTACAGAACCCCCGATAGCATCTGCATCCATATCTGGCGTAAGTGTTTTATTCACCTCGATTGTTGTAATCATATCCGATGGGATAAGATCCATCTGTACATTTCTGTTATCGCCTTCGGCAGATGGAATACGATCTCCGTTTAAAGTCACAGAGTTTAATGAAGGAGCTAAACCTCTAATAATGATATTTCTTGCTTCTCCTTGATCATTCTGCATAGTAATACCTGGTACTCGCTTTAAGGCATCTCCAACATTAGCATCAGGAAAGCGCCCCATTTGATCTGCCGAAATAACATTTCCGATATTCTTATTCGTTTTTTGTTGATTTAAAGCTTTTGCTTGTCCCTTTAGGATATCACCTACAACAACTTCGTTTAATTCTGTCCCCGAAGATTTAAGAGCAAAATCTATAACAGCATTTTTCCCATCAGCAATAACTACATCTTGGATATTCTCTGTATATCCCATGTATTTTACTTTTACCTGATAAGATCCCGACATTACATTAAGCAATTCGTATCTTCCGTTATAATCAGAAATAGTATATTTATTCTGACCTACAATTTCAATCATTGCTCCTGGTAAAGGCAGTTTATCGTCTGCATCCAATACTTTCCCAGAAACAATTCCTTTTTGAGCATAACCTACTAAAGTTATTAAAAAGAGAACTAATACTAAACAATTTTTTTTCATTTTGGTTTTGGTTGTTTTTCTATAATGCGAAACTAGTTGCTGCATATTAACTATACCTCCTGAAAAATTTAACATATCGTTATGCTTCTGCTTTTTAAGCCTATTTTTTTTACTTAAAAATAACATAGCCCCTTGAAAATATTGATTAAAATTAACATTACCAACGGTTGAAAGTGCTATCAAAACCACATTTGAAAAACTAAAATAGTGACATAACCAAAAACATATCAACTATTTACCTCAATATTAATTTTTTGGCGTTAAATTTGCCTTATCAATCAATCAAAAACAATCAATCATGTTGAAACAATTTTTTATCCTTTGCTCAGGAGCAGATAAAAATCTCCTCGAGGACTGTTCAGAAAGTGAACAAACCAAATATGTTGGTATTGGAGCTACCGTTTTCTTTACCGCAGTAATGGCATTTATTGCAAGTGCATATGCCTTATTTACCGTTTTTGACTCAGTATATCCAGCCATGCTTTTTGGATTTGTGTGGAGTTTACTTATTTTTAATCTTGACCGCTTTATTGTATCTACAATAAAAAAAAGAGACCGTGTTTGGGATGAATTCCTGCAAGCAACACCTCGAATTATTCTGGCGGTTATTATCGCAATCGTAATTTCGAAACCATTAGAAATTAAAATTTTTGAAAAGGAAATCAACACCGTTTTATTAAAAGAGAAAAATGCAATGGCTCTTGCCAATAAAAAAGAAGTTGGTAATTATTATAAATCCGATTTAGACAAGAACAAAGCCGAAATCGCTGGATTAAAAGCCGATATCCTAAAAAAGGAAAAAGAGGTAAATGACTTATACTCAACTTACATTACTGAAGCCGAAGGAACAGCAGGTTCAAAACGATTAGGAAAAGGTCCTGTTTATAAAGAGAAACGCGATAAACACGATGCTGCTTTAAAAGAATTTGCTACGCTAAAAACTGAAAATGAGGCAAAAATA
Organism: Flavobacterium sp. AJR; assembly: GCF_002156885.1. Lineage (NCBI taxonomy): Bacteria > Pseudomonadati > Bacteroidota > Flavobacteriia > Flavobacteriales > Flavobacteriaceae > Flavobacterium > Flavobacterium sp. AJR. Next base: position 17,318 of record NZ_NCWQ01000077.1, read on the forward strand.
GCCGAAAAAGAAAAAGTTGCAAAAACACTCCAAGCTGATGTAGACAAAAAAGTAACCAAAACACAACCTATCATTGATGGTTTTGATGGCTTAATGGCGCGAATAAATGCATTAAACAAGTTACCTTGGATTCCATCTTTCTTTATTATGCTTTTGTTCCTAGCGATAGAAACATCTCCTATAATAGCCAAATTATTATCTCCGAGAGGAGAATACGATTTTAAACAGGAAGAGCTGGAAACAGCATTAAAAGCTACTCTGGAACAAAATAAATACCAACGTAGTTTATTAGTAAAAACCAGCGCTGCAATGCACGACAAAGTTTACGAGGATATAGCACAAGATAAACAGTTATACGACCTACAGCGAAAGAAAGCTACCGAACTCCTGGAACTACAAGCACATAGTTTTGTAGAAAAGCAGAAAGCGACTTTATAAGAGTTTAACCGTAAAGATCGCAAGACTTTAAAACGCAAGGTTCGCAAAATTTCATAAAAAAACCAACATTATAAATGTTGGTTTTTTTTATGCTTTTTTCTTTGCGCCCGTTGCGTGGGACTTTGTGAACTTCGCGGTTAAATGCTACATATAACTCAAAATCTCTTTTTTGAATGCATCATATTCACCTTGCATAATCAATCCGTTGTCTAATAACTTCTTGTAATTCTGTAATTTTTCAAAAAGCTCATCTTGCGACATATCACTTAATCTTCTCTCGCCTGTTGCGAATGAAGTTTCTTGAATTGGTTCGTTATAAATCGGTGCTGCTGGCATAATCTCAGCATAGTTCGTTACTTCTTCAGTTTCGATTTCTTCTACTACTTCCTCTTCCTCTACAGGTTCAACTTCTTCTGGTTCTGCAACCTCAGCAACTGGAGTTGGAGCAGCTACAACCGGGTTTTTAAGTATATCCAATTGTTCTTTTGCGTAAGTGAAAATTTTTCTTGCCTGAATTTTAGGAATATAATCTATAGAAAACTGAATATCTGTTTTTGTAGAAAAAGAAAACTCTGATCCAAGAATATTTTCTTTTACAAAAGTCCCAACGATATCATCCCAGGTATAATCTGTAAAATCCATTGATAAACCTAAATTTTTAGGCTTACATACAATGATTCGTTTGTTTGTTACTACAATGCTATCAGGAAAAACAGTAATTGCCGGTTTTTTTTGAACTGCAATGTATCCAATCTCTTCACCTCTCATTAATAAATCATTGAGTTTAGAAGTGATTTTTTCAATCGCTTTTGGGTCTTGTTCTTCGTTTAAAAACTTTTTAAATTGTTCTTTCATATTTTATAAGTTGCTAAGTTACAAAGTAACTGAGTTGCTAGTTTTTTCTCTTATGTTGCAAATGTAATGCCTAATTTTCTAATTCAATAATTTCATTCTGAATTTTCTTTGTCAAACTTTTGAAAACCAAATCATACGAATGGTCTATAAGTTCTTTTATAAAAGCCGTAGGCAAATCTCCATTCATAGTAATAGTATTCCAGTGTACTTTACTCATATGATATCCTGGTTTTATATCATCATATTCGGCACGTAATTCCTGAGCACGCTCTGGATCACATTTTAAATTTACCGAAGGAATGTTTTTTTCCCATTGGGTCAAAGAGGACAATGCAAACATTTTTCCGCCAACTTTAAACACCAATGTTTCTTCATCAAAAGGAAAATGTTCTGTAGTTCCTTTTTTAGAAAGACAATATTCATAATACGTTTCTAAATTCATATCATTTCTTATTTACCAATTTCTTCCGAAAAATATTTAAATTTTGGTTGTCAGGAACCCACTTTTTGCCTCATCAGAAGAAAGCTCTTTTTTGTTGTGGGTTTCACCTAAATGTGTGTACTTAAAACCTGTTTCATACTTTAATCCATAACCAAAAATACGATCCATCGAAGCATGAGAAAATAAAATAACTCCAATAAGCTGTACCGCTTCTAACTTTAAATAGCAGCCTAAAATATAAACTAAAACCGCAATTCCTCTATGATGGAATACATTATATAAAAAAGCACCAACTTTAGCATTTATTACATAACCTAGCATAGAAAAATCGGGTACTAATATCCACACCAGAAACCACCACCACTGATAATCTAATAGGCTAAACAAATATATTCCGAGAACAAATAAGCCTAACTCTTCTAGTTTTATAACTGTTTTCATAATACCACTTTTTCCATCATTTTCTCAGGACTTTTTAATGCTGTAAACCCAAATTTGCTATATAAGAAATGAGCATCTGTCGTTGCCAATCTCCATATTTTAACCTCTTTTAATGCAGGTTCATTTATCATTCGTTCTATTAAAACAGACGAATACCCTTTTCCTCGATGTTCTTCGGTAATAAAAACATCCATTACATAAGCAAAAACCACATAATCAGTTATAACACGGGCAAAACCGATTTGTTTATCATCCAGAAAAATCCCAAAACAAAACGAATTGTCAATCGTAGTCTGAACTTCTTCCATTGTACGACCCGCGGCCCAATAAATATCTTTTAAGAAATGCTGAATAAACGGAACGTCTAATTTGTTTTTATCAGTGCTAACTGTAATCATATTTTATATAAAATTGGCTTGCTCGGACTTGCATCATTCTCAAACGAAGCAATTTGCAAATTCAGAATATACTTTCCGTCTTTTATCTCGTCGTCTACATAAATCATTTCGGTAATTGTAGCATTTAATCTTGCATCAGCATTAAGATTATTTACATCTTTTACATTCCAGAAAGCTTTATGTGCCAAAAGTTTTCCTTCATCATGCTCTTTATCTACACTCGGCAAATCAATTAATAAATGTTGTATTCCGCTTTCGCGAATGAAAATCGCTGCGTCTTCCGACAAATAAGGAGGATTCGTATTCGAATATTTTGTAGCTTTTTTAGACTTTGAGTTTGGTTTCGTCCTGATAATTATTGCTTCCGGAGCTGTCCCATTGAGCGAAGTCAAAATATGTTCCTTAGTAATCACCAAATCTTCCCCTTGAGCTTCTGGTTCAACCGAAACTAATTCAGCCAAAAAGAAAAACGTTTTTAGAGATTGATTAATACTATAAAATTCTCGTGTAATATGTCCCAGGCATTCGGTATGAGTACCATGTCCGTGCGGATTAAAGAAAATATTATTAAAGTTGGTAGATGATTTCCCTTCCGAAACCTTCCCTATCCAATCGCCAAAAACTACTGGCTCGATTACTGGCTTTTCGATATACCACGCAATCGGGTTTTCATCTGTATTTGTAAGCGGAATCGAAATATCGATAGGTTTTGATAAATCGATTTGATATTTATTGTCAATGAGTGCTTTCATATTCTTAAGCATTTTTTTTAACCGCAAGGTTCGCAAAGGTTTTACGCAAAGGTCGCTAAGTTTTGTTTCTTTGCGTTCATAGCGTAAAACTTAACGACCTTTGCGGTTGAACATATCATCCAAATTTAAAGCAATGCTTCGGGATTTGCAATATTTGTTGGATTGCTATTGATATAATTAATTACATTCTCAAAAGCTTTCTCAAAATAAAGTTCGTAGCTGTTTTTCTCGACATAACCTATATGAGGCGTACAAACAACATTTGGTATTTTTAGCAATTCAAAATCTACATCATAAATAGGTTCTTCTTCATAAACATCTATTCCTGCAAATCCAGGTTTTCCGTTTTTAAGCGATTTTAATAAGGCTCCTTTTTCTATTAATTCAGCTCTTGCAGTATTAATTAAAGCTGCGTTTGATTTCATTAAACTTAAATCGGTTTCCTTAACAATCCCGAAGGTGCTTTCATTAAGCCTCAGATGTAATGTGATGATGTCACTTTGCGAGAAAAATTCTGCTTTAGAATCTGCTTTCTGAAATCCATCAGCAACAGCTTGGTTCCTTGAACTTTCACTTCCCCACACCAAAACCCTTGCTCCAAATACATTTGCATATTTAGCTATTTGTTGGCCTATTTTTCCATAACCCCAAATACCAATTGTTTTACCTCTAATAATCGAACCAATATTAGTCTGCCATTTTCCTTCTTTCATTCCCTGAATAGCTTGAGGAATCTGGCGAACAGTATTCATGATTAATGCCCACGCAAGTTCAGATGGAGCTACGGGCGAACCAATACCTTCTGCAACTGCAACTTTATATTTTGTACACGCAGCAATATCAAGGTGATTGGACTTTTTTCCTGTCTGACTTATGAGTTTCAATTTAGGTAATCTCGAAAGCAAGTCGGTTGAAATTTCTGTTCTTTCCCTAATTAAAACTATAATTTCGGAGTCTTTTAATAACTCCGCCAACTTTGAATTGTCTTTTTCGGTATGGTTAAGAATTGTAACATCCAATCCTTTCAACATTTTGAAAGATTCTAGTTTTGCAACTGCATTTTGATAATCATCTAATATGGTAATTCTCATAATACTTTCGTTTTTAACTGCAATGATATATATTCTTTGTAGATTTTTGCAAACATAATTGAACGCGGATTTTACGGATATTCTAACGCGGATTTCTACAGATTTTTTTAAATCAGCGTTGCTTGCATCCGTTTTATCAGCGTACTAAAATTTATTCTAAATTTAAATAAAATAAATCACTAGCAATTCCATCAGTCAGGAATTTCCCTTTTGGTGTTGGTTTTAGAATATTATTTTCAATTGAAACCAATTCATCATTTAGAAACTTCTCTGCTTGTTTTTTTAGATAAACTAGGTAATCAGTCCCGAATTCTTTTTCGATTCTGTCTAAAGAAACGCCCCAGATTGTTCGCAATCCTGTCATAATATATTCATTATAACGGTCGGAAACCGAAAGAATTTCTACCTCATTTGGTAATTGATTATCCTGAATTGATTTGAGGTAAAGTGAATTGTTAGAAATATTCCAACTTCTGGAAATCCCATCATAACTGTGAGCCGAAGGCCCGACACCAATATATTTTTTACCCAGCCAATAAGCCGAATTGTTTTTAGAAAAGTAATTCTTTTTTCCGAAGTTTGATAATTCGTAATGAATAAAGCCATTTGCTTCAAGCGTTTCTACCAAAATCATAAAATGAGCCGAAGCCACTTCGTCATTTGGCTTAGCAACTTTACCTGTTTGTATTAATTTACTCAAAGCTGTTTTGGGTTCAACAGTCAAAGCATAACTCGAAATATGTGGGACTCCGAAACTTAATGCCATTTCGATATTATGCTTCCATTTTTCGTTGCTCATTCCCGGAACGCCGTATATTAAATCCAAAGAAATATTATCAAAGTATTTAGTTGCTTCTTCCAAACATTTTTTGGCTTCCACCGAATTATGGGCACGGTTCATCATCTTCAAATCATCTTCAAAGAAAGACTGAATCCCGATACTCAAGCGATTTATCGGACTTTTGGATAATTCTATTATTCTGTCTTTCGATAAATCATCTGGATTTGCTTCGAGTGTAATCTCAGGGTTATCGACAACTTTATAATTTTTATAAATTTCTGAAATTAAAAAGTTTATTTCTTCATTACTCAGAACAGAAGGAGTTCCGCCACCGAAATAAATAGTTTCAATTTGGTTTTCATTCCCTGTGGAGTTAAGAAGTTCAAACTCATTTTTGCGCATGGTTATTTCTTTGGCAATAGCCAAAACCATGTCTTCTTTCTTCTTCATCGAAGTCGAAAAATGAAAGTCACAATAATTACAAGCCTGCTTGCAAAAGGGAATATGAATGTAGATACCGGACATTAATTAGATAATTAGGATAATGTGTCAATTAGATAATGTGATAGTTAATCACTAATAGGTTAACAAACTAGAAAATTAAATATTCGTAATGCAAGAATTATCTAATTTTCTAATTAACGCATTATCTCATTTTTTTACTCGTTCTTCATTTTGTTTTACAAATGCATCCCAACCTGTGTAACTCTTTGTTCCGATTACTTTTCCTGAGTTGAAAAAATGACAAACGGCAGCAGCTAATCCATCAGTACTATCTAGATTTTTAGGCAATTCTTTTAATCCTAAAAGCTGCTGAAGCATTTTAGCAACTTGCTCTTTACTAGCATTTCCGTTACCGGTAATTGCCATTTTTATTTTTTTAGGTTCATATTCCGTTATCGGAATATCTCTCGAAAGTCCTGCTGCCATTGCGACTCCTTGTGCTCGTCCTAACTTAAGCATCGACTGAACATTTTTACCAAAGAAAGGAGCTTCAATTGCGATTTCGTCTGGATGATGCGTTTCGATTAATTCGATGGTACGTTCAAAAATGATTTTTAGTTTCTGATAATGATTGTCATATTTAGACAATTGCAATTCGTTAAGCTGCAAAAATTCCATTTTTTTATTGACGATTTTTATCAATCCAAAACCCATTATCGTTGTTCCTGGATCGATTCCTAATATGATGCGTTCTTTTGTCATTATTTATTTTGGTTACACAAAGTTTCGCTAAGTAGGCACAGAGATTCACTAAGTTTGTTTTTTATCTCTCTGTGTTACTTTGATATTACTTTGTGAATCTTTGTGAAATAGCTTTTTTACAATAGTTTCCTTTACTTTGCAGCATGATTTCAATTCCTCACAAAGCTAAACAATTCCTTGTTCTTGTAATCAAACTTTTGATTGTAGGTGGCGCATTTTACTTTATTTATAATCAACTTGCTCAGAATGACAAACTAGATTGGCAAAAGTTCCTAATTTTATTCAAAAAGAACCAATCGGTTTCGGGGATTGCTTTCATTTTATTGTTTAGCGTTTTAAATCGGTATTTCGAAATCCTAAAATGGCAAAACCTGGCTCAGGTAATCCATAAAATATCGGTATCTGAAGCTACAAAACAAGTTCTTGGGGCTTTAACAGCGGGGCTTTTTACACCAAACGGAATTGGGGAATATGCTGGAAAAGCATTGTTTTTTGATAAAAAAGACACTAAAAAAGTCGTATTCTTAAACCTGATTTGCAACGGAATACAAATGGTTCTTACGGTTATTTTTGGTATTTTTGGCTTGATGTATTTTAACTCAAAATACAATGTGATTACGCCAACAACGGTTGCTTTACTTTTCGGACTTCTATTTATTCTATTTCTTGTGGTTTTTCTATTAAAAAAGATAACAATCAAAGGATATTCTATCGAAAGGCTAATTCATAAGATTAACGAAATTCCAAAACCGATTCATCAAAGAAATATCCTTTTAGGAATCTGTCGCTATCTTGTTTTCTCACATCAATATTATTTTTTGTTTCTGGCTTTTGATGTCGACTTACCTTACTTTACAATGATAGCTACAATCTCGGCTGTTTATTTCTTAGCTTCATCTCTGCCTACCTTTCAGTTTTTGGATTTTGCTGTAAAAGGAAGTGTTGCTGTATATTTCTTCGGAATTCTTGGTGTAAACGAATGGATCGTGATTTTTATATCCACCTTAATGTGGTTCTTAAATGTGGTTTTACCAGTGGTTATCGGAAGTTATTATGTCTTGAATTTTAAAACTAAAACCGCTAAATAATGGTAATTCTGTATGCCATAATACTAATCTATTGTCTTGTTATAGCTTGGCTTAGTTATGGTTTTACTAAAATTAAGAAATATCAATCTGCCGAATTACCTCATAAAACACGTTTTACGATTGTTGTTCCTTTTAGAAACGAAACAGAAAACTTACCAATTCTCCTTAATAGTATTTCGAGATTAAATTATCCTATCGAACTCTTTGAAGTAATTTTAGTTGATGATGATTCTGAAGAAGCATTCTGTATTTTGTCTCAAAAATTTAGTATTCGAATAATTGAGAATATTCGTGTTTCTAATTCTCCTAAAAAAGATGCGATTACAACTGCTATGCAACATGCATCGACCGAATGGATTATTACAACCGATGCCGATTGCATTGTTCCTAAAAACTGGTTACAAACTCTAGACAATTACATCCAGCTTCATGATATTTCGATGATTGCTGGCGCGGTTACATATCAATGCGATAATTCATTTTTGGATCATTTTCAACAATTGGATTTAACGAGTTTACAAGGTGCAACAATTGGAAGTTTTGGCATAAACAAAGGTTTTATGTGCAATGGTGCTAATTTTGCTTATACTAAATCCTTATTTGAAAAACTAAATGGTTTTGATGGCAATAACAAAATTGCCAGTGGCGATGATGTTTTTTTATTACAAAAGGCAATCGCAGCGTTTCCAGAACAAGTACATTATTTAAAATCTGAAGCTAATATTATAATTACAAAACCAACTCCCGATTGGGAAAGCTTGTTTTATCAGCGGGTTCGTTGGGCAGCTAAAACGGGTTCGTACCAAAGTACATTCGGGAAATTATTGGGTATTATTGTTTTCCTTGCCAATTTAAGCGTTATTATAACTTGGATTATATTTCTAGCACTTCAAATAAACTACATTCATCTTCTGAGTATATTAATTCTGAAGTTTATATTAGACTGGATCTTGCTTTATCAAACCAATTCTTTTTTGACCGGAAAGCAAATGCGTTTCTTTATTCTCTCGAACTTATGGTATCCATTTTTTAGTACTAGTGTTGCTTTATATAGTTTATTAGGGAGTTATGAGTGGAAAGGAAGACAGTTCTCCAAGTAATATTCTGATGAAAATGACAGCTCTAGCCCTGATGGAAGCGGCATCCTTTTTATTTTTTCTTTAAAAATAAAAAGATATAGCGTCCCGAAGTTTCGGGAGCAGGAATAGCTTCTAAATAATTTTTCTGTTTCTGAAAATCAATCCTGCAAAAGTTAGCGCCAAAAACATGGAGGAAATTGCACTTACAACTACACTCCCTATTTGTTTAAATGTCATTCCTAATGCAAATCGTATACTTAGGATTATTACCGCAATACCTATTACAGAAAACCAATATTTAAGATTGACTTTATTATGTTCTTCAATTCGTACAGGCAATTTATAGATATAAAAAAGAATTAATACCATCCCAATTAAAGAACTTAAATGCTGAGCGATTTTATAAACAGGAATTGAATATAAGTTTCCTCCCAAAAAGTGTATTCTTTGTACAAAATACCCATTTATATGTGTGAATGAATCCCAAAATATATGAGAAAAAATTCCTAATATAAATGAGACTATAACAATCCAGATATTAGATTTAAAGTAATTTAACCAGTTGCTTTCTTTAAGAACATATAATCTTTCTTTAATAAAACCAGGCAAATTGTCTATTAATGGTCTTTTTATTATTTGATGAAATAAGAATGCTACTAAAACACCTAAAGGAATATCTACGAGAAACACACCTAAAAAAGTATGTCCGATATCGCCTTGCATTTTCATTCTGAAAAAATATTCTAAATCGGGAGACATAGACCCAATTACCAAAGCTGTTGCTGAGAGTTTTTTATTCTTTAAAAATGGCAGAACAATAGCTGGGTGCGAAAAAGTAAATGGCACTACTTATTCTACTTTTAGAATTACAGGTAATATAAATTGTGTTTTTACAGGAATTCCGCGTTTAATAGCTGGATTTACTTTTGGAAAATCGACTAAACGGGCGCGTAAAATGCTATCAATTTTTACTGTATCGTAAGCCACTGAATCTTTTGGGAACTGAGGTTCGAATTTCATTGTGGCATTTGGAAAAATTGTCACTTTTACTTCGATAGTATCTAGTTCTGGATAAAGAATTGCAAGGGTGTCACTGCTTAGTTTTTGCTGGATAAGTTGTGTCATTATCTCGAAGAAACATTGTTGACGTTGCTTTTTATTTTCAATTTTCTCGCAATCGACCACAGATGGAAACTCATCGACTTCTTTCCAGTTAATCGATTTTAACTCTTTTTGCAATAATTCTTTTTCAGAAGGAACCTGCTTCTCAAAATATTGACAAGAGTTAAATAAAAAGATTATTAATAAAAGGGAAAACTGCTTCAAGGATTTGATTTTGAATTAAACTATTAATTTATAAAAATACAATTATTTTTTTTGAGAAGCTTTGTATAATAAATAATCTTCATAGCTTTCTGATAGCCACTCTTCTTTATTTTTTGCCGCAATCTCCTTTTGAGCAGGATATAAACTAGCCAATCGGTCAGAGAAAGTAGCAATTTGTACTGTATAATTATAAAACTGTGTTTTAGTTAAAACTACATTTGGATTGCTTTTAGTTTTAAAAAAATCAAAAAAAA
>NZ_NCWQ01000078.1:0-32700 GCF_002156885.1 Flavobacterium sp. AJR
CAGATAATTTCATTTGATATAAAAATTCATCTTTTTTTAACCATAAATAATCATTGTCTAGCTCAAATAAAATAGAAGATTTATTAAATCCTGCAATTTGATTTCTAAACTCTAAACCATTTGCAGTTTTTTCAAACAATGCAAATCCATTATAGTTTGATCCTACTACAAAGTTTGGATGGTTGGGGACTGTTCTAAAACCGAAATAACCATTCTTGTCCAATAGTTTTACAGCCTTATTTCCTTTTATAATTATTGCGCCTCTATTGTTGGCACATATTAATTCGTTACCAATAACCTGGATATTCCATGTTTGTGTATTGGTTCCTTCTACAAGCGAGAAAGCCCCTTCTTTAAAAGCAGTATTCCAAGCATGGTAAAAAACACCTTGATTTGTTGCTACATATAAATACCCATCATGAATTACAGAAGCATATACGGTACTAATATCATAACTAAAACCAAAGTATGTAAATGGGGAACTTTCATTGATAAATGCAATACCATTATCCAGCCCAAGCCAAAGATTGTTTTTGTTATCTATAAAGGAAGTAAGTACGGTATTGTTTTGTAAACCTTTTTTGCGGTCAATATGTTGAATAATTTTTCCGTTTAGGTCGGATATGATAATGCCATTTAAAACGGAATTTAATACAATGAATTTGTCTTTGATAGAAACACCTCCTAAAGAACTATTTTTTTTGATAAAAGCATTGGCTTCAGTGTTCCAAGGAGTCAGCGTTTGATTGCTATAGATAAAAAGTCCATTTTCTAAAGTTGCTACCAAGAGTTCATTGTTAGGCATTTTAAACATTGCCCAGACCTCTGTGTTGTTTAATGTTGTAGTACCTTTTAAAGGATATAGTTTTCCGTCTTTATATATTAGTATTCCTAATGAATTGTCTTGAACATAGATAGTGTTGTCAATTTGAAAAGAAAACTGAAAACGTTTGGGAGCTTCTATTGTTTTAAGTTTATTGTCTTTAAAAATATAAATTCTGGCAAAAGATTGAAAAATTACTTCATCCTTAACAATATGTATTCTCCATACAAAATCTAATTCTTGAGCACTTTTTGATTTGATGAGTTTTGATAATGAGGTGTATTTTAATTTTCCTTTAGAGTCGGCATCAAAATAGCCGAGTTCTTTATAGCCACCTACATATATTCTGTGAGAATTATCAACTTTTACTGTTCGTACCGATGTTGAGTTTGGTAAGAGGTACTTTGTCCAGGAAGATCCATCAAATTGTATAAGGCCACTATTGTTGGCAAAATATAAATTTCCATTCTCATCTTGGTCAATACTCCAGTTTTGGGTTGCTCCTTTGTATTCTGCCCGTTTATAGTTTCGGATGTCTGGAACTCCGATATTTTTAACTTGTGCTGATAATAGGATCGAAAAGAATAAAAAACAAACGGTTATGATGTTAAATCTTGTAAAATTCATAATTACATTATAATAGGCTCAACGATTTACTTAGCTTTTACGTGGCTTTAAAATCCTTAAAATATTAGACTTAATATTGATTTGGTTTAGAAAATTTACCTTATAAAAGCTAAAATAATCGATTTATATTGAATGTAGTGTTTATTTTAATTTTATATTTTTTTTAAATACCATAATTTAATTTTTAAAATAATGAAAATCAGTTAATTATATTTTTTTTGATGTGTTTTTGACTAGTGTTAATTTTGATTTTGATGTGTTTTTGTAGTGATTATTAATTGCGTATTCTTAAAAAAACTTATTATTATTGTTCCGAATTACTAATTAATTAACCAAAATTTTTAGAAAAATGAAATTAACAAAATTACTTATTTTTTGTTTTTCATCTATTCTATTCTCAGTTTATGCTCAAGCGCAAGACGTTACAGTAAACGGAATAGTTAATGATGAAAGTGGTATGCCAGTACCAGGAGCATCTGTTTTAATAAAAGGAACGGGGAAAGGGACATCTTCTGACTTTGATGGGAAGTTTCAACTTCAGGCACCTTCTAATGGTGTTTTAACAATTACGTTTATAGGTTATGGAACTATTAATGAACCAATAAATGGTAGAAATAAAATAGTTATACAATTACGTCCAGAATCACAAACGTTAAATGAGGTTGTTGTTGTAGGATATGGTACTCAAAAGAAAAGTGTAGTTACAGGAGCAATTTCTAAAGTAAAATCTTCGGATATCGAAAACTTACCGATATCCAGAGTTGAACAAACTTTACAAGGAAGAGTTTCTGGAGTTACTGTTGCCGCGAGTTCTGGACAACCAGGATCAGCATCTACGATTCGTGTGCGTGGTATAACTACTCTGGGAAACAATGACCCGTTATGGGTTGTAGATGGAGTAGTGGTTGATGCTGGTGGTATTGGGTATTTAAACCAGTCAGATATTGCTTCTATCGAGGTATTAAAAGATGCGGCTTCTCAAGCAATTTACGGAGCAAGAGCTGCAGCTGGGGTAATTATTGTTACTACCAAAAAAGGGAAATCAGGAAAAATGAGTGTTAGCTATAATGGCTATACAGGTTTTTCTTCGGCAGCAAGAAAACTAGATCTTTTAAATGCGACTGAATATGCTACTTTAAGAAATGAGAAGTATGCAAACGGATATGCTAAAAAATCTCCAACAGATACTTTTGCATTGCCTTTTCAAGATCCTAATGCATTAGGTGCAGGTACAGATTGGCAATCGGTTATTTTTAATGATAGTGCAGCACGTATTGGTCAAGAGTTAAGTTTATCAGGAGGAAATGATGTATCTACTTTTTATGCCTCTTTTGGTCTTTTGGATCAGGAGGGTATTGTAACAACAGATATTTCTAATTATAACAGAAAAAACATTCGTTTAAACTCTACTCACAAAATATCTAAATGGGTAACTTTTGGTCAGACATTAGGTTTTTCCAGAGAGAAAACGATGGGGATAGGAAACACAAATAGTGAGTTTGGAGGACCATTAAGTTCTGCAATAAATTTAGACCCAATTACTCCTGCTATCGTAACAGATCCAAGAATGGCTGCGTTGCCACCATATTCTGTGGGAATTGATGGTAAAGGTAAAGGAATCTTAAGAGATCCTTACGGAAATCCATACGGTGTTTCGACTATGGTTACACAAGAAATGTCTAATCCATTGGCTTATACTCAAACTAGATTAGGAAATTACAATTGGTCAGATAACTTTGTTGGAAATGCTTACTTAGAAATTGAGCCAATAAAAGGATTAAAATTCAGAACTACATTAGGAGGTAAACTTGCTTATTGGGGTGTTGAAAGCTTTACACCAGTTGCATATTTAAACTCAACCAATATGACACAAGTAAATAACCTTTATAGAGAAACAAATAAAGGTTTTGGATGGAATATCGAGAATACTGCTTCTTATACAAAAAGTATAGGTGATCATAATTTTAGCGTATTAGTAGGTCAGGGAGCTTATGTAGATAATAGAAATAGTGGTACAAAAATTACGTATACTAATTTACCAGTAGATAATCATGATGATGCCTCTTTTAATTTTGACCTTCCAAAAGATCAAATAAATGCTACAGCATCTACAGGAAATGAGCACAGAGTAACTTCTTTATTCTCAAGATTAACTTATGATTTTAAAGAAAAATATTTAGTTACAGGTATCATTCGTAGAGATGGATCTTCAAGATTTGGAGCAAATAATAAATACGGAACTTTCCCTTCATTCTCATTAGGATGGGTTCCATCAAAAGAAGCATTTTGGGTTGAAAACAAAGTAGTAAACCAATTGAAATTTAGAGGAGGTTACGGTGTAACTGGTAATGATAATATTGGAGATTTTAAATATCTGGCAACTGTAGGAGATGGTCGTAACTATACTATAGGGACATCTGGATCTGTAACTATTGGTAACAGCCCGAATGCACCTTCAAATCCAGATTTAAAATGGGAAGAAACTAGCCAGACAAATATTGGTTTAGATGCTACTATTTTTTCTGATTTCAGTTTATCTGTAGACTGGTATATTAAAAAAACTACAGGAATCCTTCAGGAAATTATGTTACCAGGTTATGTTGGTTCAGGAAATCCAACTGGAAACGTTGCTGATATGCAAAATAAAGGTGTCGATTTAGAATTAGGATACCGTAAAAAATTAGGACAGGTTAATATGTCTTTAAGTGCAAACGTATCTTATCTGGAAAATGAAGTAACATATTTAGGACGTGGAGTTGATTTTCTTGCAACTGGAGAGCAATTTAAAGCAATGACATATGATATTACAAGAACTCAAGTTGGGCAGCCTTATGGATCTTTCTACGGATTTAAGACAGCAGGAATTTTCCAAAACCAAAATGAGATTAATGCTTATAAAAATGCTGCAGGAGGATTAATTCAACCAGATGCTAAACCCGGAGATTTCCGTTGGCAAGACATTAATGGAGATGGTCAAATTAATTCAGATGACAGAACAAATATTGGTAGCCCAATACCAAAATACACTTTTGGATTTACGGTAAATCTAGATTATAAAAATTTCGATTTAATGATTTTTACGCAAGGAGCTGCCGGAAATAAAATTTTCCAGGGATTACGTAGGTTAGATATTGAAAACTCTAATTACCAAACCACTGCTTTAAGTCGTTGGACAGGAGAAGGTACATCTAATACGTACCCAAGATTAACATCTGATGATACAAACAAAAACTTTAATAACCCTTCTGATTTTTATCTTGAAAAAGGAGATTATGTAAGAATAAAAACAATTCAGATAGGATATTCATTGCCAGTTAAGACTATTGGACAAATTGGTTTAGAAAAAACCAGAGTGTATTTAACAGGAGAGAACTTATTGACTTTTACTAAGTATACTGGATATGATCCTGAAATTGGAGCAAATAGCGCTACAGGAAATGTTATGGGTATAGATAGAGGTATTTATCCTCAAGCCAGAACTATAATGTTGGGAGTTAATTTACAATTTTAATAAAAACGAGAATCATGAAACTAAAAAATATAAAATATTCACTTGTTGTTTGCGGAGTACTTTTTACTGTCCTGTCGTGCGGTGAGGATTTTTTAACTGTAGAACCAAAAGGAACTGTTCTGGAGGATAAATATTACCAAAATGAAAGCCAGGCTTATGCAGGATTAGTAGCTGTTTATGATATACTTGGTAAGCAGTCTAAAGGATTTGAAAACATGATCTGTATGCTAAATGCAGGTTCAGATGATTTTAATGCAGCAGGTGGTGGTGCTACAGATGGTGCCGGAATACATGCATTTGGAGATTATTCGCTTAGCCAATCAACAATTCCAGGTAGTTTTTGGGGAGATTTTTATCAAGGGATTTTTAGAGCAAACGTATTGCTTGAAAAATTACCAGCGGTACCTATGGATGAAGCTAAAAAAGCAAGATTTGCAGCTGAAACAAAAGCGTTACGTGCTTATTATTATTTTGAATTGGTTCGTACTTTCAGAAATATCCCATTGATATTAGAGCCATTAAAAACACCAGATATTTTTAATGTAGTTCAAGCGACACCAGAAGCGGTATACGCACAGATTGAAAAAGATTTGAAAGAATCTCTTCCTGGATTACCTGTTATAATTACAAATAAGGGAGATGAAGCAGGACGTTTATCTCAGGGTGCAGCAAAGGCATTGTTAGGAAAAGTTTATTTATACGAAGGGAAAAATGCATTATCAGCAGCAGAATTTGCTGATGTAAATGGTACTCCGGGTGGTACAAGTATGTACGGATATAAATTGGTAGCTGATTTTGCAGATTTATGGAAGATAAGCAACAAGTTTAATTCAGAATCGATTATTGAAATTGTACATACTGATAAAAGTAATGCCGATTGGGGCTTTTGGGGTGGAGGAAAAGATGAAGGAAACTCTGTTTGTATTATGGTAGGGCCTAGAGGATACAATAGGTCAGAAAATTCTATAGCACCAGATTATGTTTCGGGATGGAGTTTTAGTACCGTAAGACAAAGTTTATATGATGTGCTAAAAGGAGATCCTCGTTTTGATGCTACCATTCTTGATATGAAAGCATTGAAAGCTGCTAAACAAGCAGATTGGGCTCCTAATTATGATGATACAGGTTATTTCCTTAAAAAATTCATGCCATTAAATTCCGATACATCTACAGGTAGTGGATCAACAGCTTTAAATTACAAACAAGATGTTTACGCGATTCGTTTAGCAGATACATATTTAATGGAAGCCGAAGCATTAGGTGGTACAGGAACAAGAGCGCAAGCTTTACTAGATGCTGTAAGAGCACGTGTAGGTTTAGGATCAACTCCGGTTTCTTTGGATGCAATTGCGTTAGAAAGAAGAAAAGAATTAGCTGGAGAAGGACACCGTTGGTTCGATTTAGTAAGAACAGGAAAAGCTGCTGTTGCATTGGCATCTAAAGGATTCCAAGCAGGTAAAAATGAAATTTGGCCAATTCCTTTTAAAGAATTAGAGAATACTAAAATTGTTCAGAACCCTAATTATAACGATTAAATAAAGATCATATGAATTTAAATATAATTTTTAAAAAGACTATATACCTAATGTTTGTTTTAGGAACACTAACAAGTTGTGAACCTGATGCACCAGGAGCTGGTAACGGATTAACTGTTGCAAGTGTAGATCCTTCATTTACAATTACCCCGGTAGAAGGAAAGAATAATACATATTTATTAGTATCAGGTACAGACAATGTGCTGAATTCTTACTGGAAAGTAGGCAAGGCAGAGTTTTATGGAAAAATGAATTTGGAGATTTTTTTGCCAGATAAAGGAACGTATAAAGTAGTGCATACTGCTGTAGGCCGTGGAGGAACTACTGATTTTGCTACCAAAGAAATTATTATTGCTGCAAATGATCCTGACAGAGGAAATTTAGTTAAAGGAACCAGTTTCTTAGATGCTGCTGACCAAGCACAATGGACCAACTTGCACCTTAATACTAACGGATTAGCCGCATGGACTTTCACTCCGGGATTTGCAACTATAAACGCAAGTGGAAACACCTCTAATCAGGAAGGAATTTATCAGGAAATAGATGTTGTAGCAGGTAAAGAATATATAATAGATATGCAGGTATCTGCAAAAAGCGGATCTCCGGATTTTTGGTTTGAAGTATATGCTGGAAAAACAGTTCCAACTTCTGGAGTTGTATATACAGACAACAAAGTTATGGGATTAAGCTCTGAAGACGGTTGTGGGAAAGGAGCATTTGATGGAAAACTATCTGCTGTAGGATGTGTAAAAAATAGTGCTACAGACAAAGTAGGTAATGTTGTAAAGTTTGCAGAAACGGGTAAAGTCTATTTAGTAATAAGAGCTGGTGGTAACGGATTTACTCCAACTGGAATAACAATTACAGAAGTAGAGTTTAGAGGAAAATAATTAAGAATTGAGTTAAATAAGTTTAAGTTAGGTTGTAGAATAGCCCATATTCTTTATGACTATGGGCTATTTTTAAACTACTTAGACACTAAAGGTATGTTTTATTGACATTGAAAATGTTGTTAGAATTTGCACATTAAAAATTAAATAATGAAAAAAAACAGCTATAAGATTCTTTGCTTATTATTTACGTTGACCGCTTTTTCGCAGCAGCAAAAAAACAAGCAAGAGTTTACCACAAATGGAAAAAAAATTGCAGTTTATACAACAGCAGATAATTCAAAATTAAGAATAACACCAACAGATAATCTAGTTTTTTCGGCATCGAAACAACCATTAGAAACTGAAATATCGGTTTTTGTACAACCTAAAAAAACCTTTCAAACCTTTATGGGAATTGGGGGAGCAATTACAGATGCAAGTGCAGAGGTTTTTGCCAAATTATCAAAAGAAAAGCAAGCAGAATTTTTAAAAGCGTACTACGATACCAAAACAGGAATAGGCTATTCATTGCTAAGAACCACAATACACAGTTCTGATTTTAGCAGTGGAAGCTATACTTATATCGAAGAAGGAGATAAAGATTTAAAAACTTTTAATATTGATCATGACAGGCAATATCGCATACCAATGATTAAAGAAGCGATGAAAACCGCTAATAATAATCTGGTATTATATGTCGCTCCCTGGAGTCCGCCAGCATTTATGAAAAGTAATAAAGACATGCTAAAAGGTGGTACACTATTACCAGAATACAATCAGGCTTGGGCAGATTATTATGTGAAATTTATAAAAGCTTACGAAAAAGAAGGAATGCCTATTTGGGGAACATCGGTTCAGAACGAACCAATGGCAACGCAAACATGGGAATCTTGTATCTACTCTGCAGAAGCAGAAAGAGATTTTATAAAAAACTTCCTAGGGCCAACAATGAAAAAAGCAGGCTTGGGAGATAAAAAAATTATTGCTTGGGATCATAATCGTGATTTAATGAACCAAAGAGCCAATGTAATTTATTCCGACCCAGAAGCTTCAAAATATGTTTGGGGAATGGGTTTTCATTGGTACGAAACATGGACAGGCGGAGCGCCAATGTTTGATAATGTAAAACAAGTGTACCAAGCTTATCCAGATAAAAAATTAATGTTTACCGAAGGTTGTATCGAAAAATTTGATGCTGCGAAATATCAATTTTGGCCAAATGCCGAAAGATATGGAATTTCTATGATTAATGATTTTAATAACGGTACGGTTGCCTGGACAGATTGGAATATTCTTTTAGATCAAAATGGTGGGCCAAATCATGTGGGGAATTTTTGTTTTTCGCCAATTCATGCCGACACCAATACGGGAGAATTAATCTATACACCATCGTATTATTATATCGGGCATTTCTCAAAATTTATTCGCCCGAATGCCAAAAGAGTAAGTACGGCAGTAAGCAGAAGCTCTTTGTTAAGTACATCATTTCTTAATACCGATGGTAAAATGATTACAGTTGTAATGAACCAAACCGATTTAAGTGTGACTTATAATTTAATTATAGCATCAGAGAAAACGGTTGTTACAATACCAGCTCGCGCCATTCAAACTTTAGTCTATTAATTATAATAAAAGCCAAGAGTTAAATATGTTCAGTCATTTTTAATTTTTGGTTTTATTTAAAAAAACAAACTACTTAGATGAACAACACTATAAAACTGATAAAAAATATTTCACCAATACTGATAACGGTTTTTACATTAAGCTGTTCATCATCAAATGTCATAGACAAAAAATCAAAAAACGAACACAATCAAAGTCATCAAAAAATAGAAATCTTTACAACAGCCGAGAATACAAATTTTAAATTATCCAAAACAGCTAATTTAATTCTCGTCTTTGCAAATGAGAATTCAAACAATACAATCTCAATTACAGTAAATCCTCAAAAAACAGATCAAACCTTTTTAGGGATTGGAGGAGCAATTACAGATGCAAGTGCCGAAGTCTTTGCTAAATTAAGTACTAAGAAACAACAAGAATTTCTGAATGCTTATTATGATAAAGACAAAGGAATAGGCTATTCATTAGCAAGAACAACAATTCATAGTTCAGATTTTAGTAGTGGTAGTTATACTTATATACAAGAAGGAGATAAAGATTTAAAAACATTTAGCGTTGAGCATGACCGTAAATATCGTATTCCGTTATTAAAAAAAGCGATTGCTACGGCAGGAGGGAAATTAACACTTTTTGCCAGTCCGTGGAGTCCTCCGGCATTTATGAAAAGCAATAATAACATGCTAAGAGGTGGTACATTACTACCAGAATATGCACAATCATGGGCTAATTATTATGTGAAATTTATTCGCGAATATGAAAAAGAAGGTATACCTATTTGGGGATTATCCATTCAAAATGAACCAATGGCTAGCCAGAGCTGGGAATCTTGTATTTATAGCCCAGAAGCCGAAAGAGATTTTTTAAGAGATTATCTAGGACCAACAATGGCAAAAGAAGGATTAGAATCTAAAAATATTATAATCTGGGATCATAATCGTGGTGAAATGTTAGAGCAAAGAGCTCGCCTTGTTTTCTCGGATCCCGAAGTTTCTAAATATGCTTGGGGAATAGGATTTCATTGGTATGAAACCTGGGCAGGAGGACCGCCTAAGTTCGAGTCGGTTGCTGCGGTACATGCCGCTTACCCAAATAAAAACTTATTATTTACCGAAGGTTGCAATGAAAAATTTGATGCTACAAAATATCAGTTTTGGGGAAATGCAGAACGATACGGAATTAATATGATTAATGATTTTAATAACGGAACAGTAGGCTGGACAGATTGGAATATTCTTTTGGATCAAAACGGAGGTCCAAACCACGTAGGTAATTTTTGCTTTGCCCCAATTCATGCCAACACCAATACTGATGAATTAATATACACACCAATGTATTATTATATAGGACACTTTTCAAAATTCATTCGCCCAAATGCCAAAAGAATCATAACTGAAATAAGTACAAATGCTTTATTGAGTACATCATTTATTAATACAGATGGAAAAATTGCAACCGTAGTAATGAACAAAAGCGATAAAGAAATAACATATAATTTAATACTTGCATCCGAGAAAAAGGTGATTACGATTCCAGCACATGCCATGCAAACTTTGGTTTATTAAGAAATTATAAAAAGAAATAAAATGAAACAGTATTTAAGTAAGATTATAAAGGTTGCATTTTTTGCTGCACTAGTCGTATTGCAGGTAAAATGCTCTTCATCTAGCGATACTGTCGATCCAGCTCCAAAACCACCAGTAAAACCAGATCTGCCCACTGTTGTTACTAATGATGTAGATTTTTGGTTAACCAAAGGGGATCAGACAGTATTGCTTACCAAACAAAATGGAGTTCTTGGGTTTAATACCACAGTAAATTCATATACAAATATTGAAGTAAACGAAGCTCAAAAATACCAAACCATCGATGGATTTGGATATACCTTAACAGGAGGAAGTGCAGAGGTAATTAATCAATTAACTACCCAGAAAAAAAATGATTTATTGCAGGAGTTATTTGGCTCGACCGAAACTTCTATTTCAATAAATTATATAAGAATAAGTATTGGAGCATCCGATTTAAACGAGAAAGCATTTACTTATAATGATTTACCAAAAGGCGAAACCGATCTTGATTTGGCTAAGTTTAGTTTAGATCTTGATAAAAACGGAGTAATTGCACTTTTAAAAGAAATTCTGGCAATTAATTCAAACATTAAGATATTGGCAACGCCTTGGTCAGCACCACTTTGGATGAAAGATAAAGATAGTTTTGTTGGCGGAAGCTTACAAACTCAATATTATGATGTGTATGCAAAATACTTTGTAAAATACATTCAGCAAATGAAAAATGAAGGAATAACAATTGATGCTGTTACTCCGCAAAACGAACCCTTACACGGCGGTAATAATCCGAGTATGGTAATGAGCGCTTTACAACAAACAAATTTTATCAAAAACAATTTAGGGCCAGCATTTAAAGCAGCTAATCTTACAACCAAGATCATTGCTTACGATCACAATTGCGATAATACACAATATGCTATGGCGATTTTAGGAGATCCTATTGCAAGTCCTTTTGTAGATGGATCGGCATTTCATTTATATGCAGGAAATATCAATGCACTTTCGACAGTTTATAATGCTTTTCCAAATAAAAATCTGTATTTCACTGAGCAGTTTACCTCTTCGACAGGAGATTTTAAAGGCGATTTAAAATGGCATCTTAAAAATGTAATTATTGGTTCAATGCGCAATTGGAGTAAGAATGCATTAGAGTGGAACTTGGCTAATAATGGTTCTTTTGAGCCACATACACAAGGAGGTTGTAATACCTGTAAAGGCGCATTAACCGTAAATTCTAGCAGCAGTTTTAATCGTAACGTAGCCTATTATATTATAGCTCACGCTTCTAAATTTGTTCCGGTAGGTTCCATAAGAATTTCTAGTAATATAAGTGGGAATTTGCAAAATGTAGCTTTTATAACCCCAACAGGTAAAAAAGTATTGATAGTAGAAAATGATGGCGATACAAGTGAAATATTTAATATAAAATTTAATGGTAAGTGGGTTACAACCTCATTAGATGGAGGCTCTGTAGGAACTTATACTTGGAAATAATAAACAAATAAGATTTAATCTAGGACTTATATAATAAAACAGATATATGAGAAAAATAGTTTTGCCATTACTGGTATTGTTTTCATTGACCTCTTTTGGACAAGGTTTTTTGCACCAAAGCGGACAAAATATTGTAGATGGAAAAGGTAAAAATGTAGTATTAAGAGGATTAGGATTAGGAGGATGGATGGTTCAGGAAGGATATATGATCCAGACCGAACCATTTGCAAGTCCACAATATGTTATAAAACAAAAAATAACAGATTTAATCGGAGCCGAAAAAACCGAAAAATTTTACGAAGCATACAGAGCCAACGGAATAACCAAAAAAGATGTTGACTCATTAGCAGCTTGGGGATTTAACTCCATTCGTTTGCCAATGCATTATAATTTATATACACCGCCAATAGAAGCAGAAAAGAACGGCGAAATTACTTGGGTAGAAGAAGGTTTTACAATGACCGATAACCTGCTAAAATGGTGTGCCGAAAATAAAATATATCTTATTCTGGATCTTCATGCTGCACCAGGCGGACAAGGAAAAGATGCTGCAATCTCAGATTATGATGATACAAAACCATCAGTTTGGGAAAGCGAAGCCAATCGTAAAAAAATGACCGAATTGTGGAAAAAATTAGCGTTACGATATAAAGACAATCCATGGATTGGAGCTTATGATATTATAAACGAACCCAATTGGAATTTTACAGGAACAAATAAAAATGGTTGCGATGAAAATTCGAATGCGCCTTTGCGTGAGCTTTTGGTTTCTATTACAAAAGCAATTCGCGAAGTCGATAAAAACCACATGATTATTATCGAAGGAAATTGTTGGGGAAATAATTACAATGGAATGTTTCCGCTATGGGATGATAATATGGCAATGAGTTTTCATAAATATTGGAATTACAATACCACAGCATCAATCCAGAAAATGCTAGATTATAGAAAACAATATAATGTGCCAATATGGATGGGAGAAGGAGGAGAAAACTCTAATGTTTGGTTTAAAGATGCTATTTCATTATTCGAAACAAATAATATCGGTTGGGCATTTTGGCCAATGAAAAAAATCGAAAATATTGCAGGAATTGCTTCAGTTACCAAAACACCCGAATACGAAAAGTTGCGTTTATACTGGAAAGATGGAGGCGAAAAACCAAGCCCAGATTTTGCAGAAAAAGCATTGATGCAATTAGCCGAGAATTTTAAGTTAGAGAATACCACAATAAAGGCAGACGTACTTGACGCAATGTTTCGTCAAGTACGTACAAATGAAACAAAAAATTATAAAAAACGAGTTTTGCCTGGTAAAATATTTGCAACCGAATATGATTTAGGAACAAACGGATTTGCATATTCAGATAAAGATTTTGTGAATTACCGAGTAGAAACCGGAACATTTGAAGAATGGAATAAAGGAAAAACAATGCGAAATGACGGAGTTGATATTCTGCCATGCAAAGACGATTCCTCAAATGGATATCAGGTATCATTTATCGAAAATGCCGAGTGGTTGCAATTTACCGCAACAAGTAAATCGGCAGTAACGTATGATGTAGCCATTAGATACTCAAGCGAAAAAGAAGAAGGAAAATTACATCTGGAAAACGAAACAGGAAAAATTTCAGATACAATTACTCTTCCAGCAACAGGAAATGATACAACTTGGAGAACAATTATACTCTCGGGCGTAAAGCTAAAAAAAGGGGAAAATAAAATTAAAGTCGTTTTTGATAAAGGAGGATTTAATTTGAATTACCTGGATTTTACAACTACGAAGAAGTAAGTTGTTAAAAAAGAGTAAAGTAAAACCTATAATAGTGTTTGTAATTAATATTTTGTTAGATTAGTTTTCTCCATTAAAAGCTTCGGATGAAACTGGAGCTTTAATGGATTAAAACCCTTAATTATGAAAAAAATAAACCAACTAATCGCCCTTGTAATGTTTTTGTCTTTTAATGGAATTTATGGACAAAATTTAAAAATCATGACGTATAATATCCGTTTAGATATTGCTTCAGATGGAGAAAATGCATGGCCAAACCGTAAAGATTTTTTTACATCACAAATACAATTTTACGCCCCAGATATTTTTGGCGTACAAGAAGCAATGCCTAATCAGGTTAATGATATTGCAACGGCATTACCAAGTTATAATCATATAGGTATTGCTCGCGAAGGAGAAGGAAAAGGAGAATCATCTTCTATATTTTATAAAAAAGATAGATTTTCAGTACAACAAGCCAATACTTTCTGGCTCTCACAAACCCCGGATGTAATCTCAAAAGGATGGGATGCAGCTTATAATAGAGTTTGTACGTATGCACTTTTTAAAGACCTAAAAACTAAAAAAACATTTTGGGTTTTTAATACACATTTAGATCACATTGGCGAAGAAGCAAGAACCAAAGGACTTGAACTAATTCTTTCTAAAATAGCAGCAGTAAATACCAAGGGATATCCCGTATTCCTTATGGGAGATTTTAATTCAGAACCTAATGAAGAACGCATCATTTCTTTGAAAAAAGTAATGACCGATACTCGTGAAATATCCGAAGAAAAACCATTTGGGCCATCTGGAACCTTTAATGAATTTAAGCATGACAAACCTGTCACGCTATTACTAGATTATATTTTTATTTCTAAAAACAGCAATCTAAAAATAAAAAAACATGCAGTTTTAAGTGATTCAATAGATTTAAAATACCCATCGGATCATTTCCCTGTTTTAATTGAAATTAACTAAACCATGAAAAAAATAAATAATACAATGCAAATTTTGATTTTGCTACCACTTATTGCAATGCAAATAAAGTGCGGCACAACAAAAAATGCGACTACAACTACAACATCCAAAACTGATAAAGTGGAATATTGGGTTACCAAAAGTGACCAATCGGTAAAGCTTCAAAAACAAGCCGAAGCATTAGTTTTTACTACTGCAACAAATACAAACCCAACTATTGAAATAGATGCTTCGAAGAAATTTCAGACTATAGATGGCTTTGGATTTTCATTAACAGGAGGAAGTGCCGAAGCTATTAATAAATTAGAGAAATCAAAAAAAGCAGCATTATTACAAGAACTCTTTGGCTCAAAAGATAATTCGGTAGGAATTAGTTACCTCCGTATTAGTATCGGAGCGTCAGATCTTAATGCTGAGGTATTCTCTTATGATGATATGCCTGCAGGAAAGACAGATTTACAGCTAGAACATTTTAATCTGGGTCCAGATGCAACAGCGCTAGTTCCGCTTTTAAGAGAAATTATTGCCATAAATCCTAGTATTAAAATCATGGGATCGCCTTGGTCACCACCAGTTTGGATGAAAGATAACGGAAGTACAAAAGGAGGAAGCTTACAACCACAGTATTACGAAGTATATGCCAATTATTTTGTAAAATACATTCAGAAAATGAAAGAAGAAGGGATTATAATTGACGCCATAACCCCTCAAAATGAACCTTTGCATCCCGGAAATAACCCAAGTTTATTAATGCTTGCAGAACAACAAGCAGCTTTTATCGGGAATCATTTAGGTCCCGCTTTCGCGAAAGCAAAAATTAAAACCAAAATTGTTACTTACGACCATAATTGCAATAAACCCGAATATCCCTTAACGATTTTAAATGATCCAAAAGCATTGCCATTTGTAGATGGTTCGGCTTTTCATTTATATGAAGGAGATATTAGTGCACTATCAACAGTTCATGACGCATATCCAAACAAGAATATTTATTTTACAGAACAATATACAGGATCAGGCAGCAGTTTTGAGGCAGATTTAAAATGGAATGTAAAAAACGTTGTAATAGGTTCTATGCGCAATTGGAGCAAGAACGCACTTTCTTGGGGCTTAGCCAATGATGAATTTTATAAACCATTTACACCAGGCGGATGCAGTACCTGCAAAGGCGCTTTGATGATTGATAAAGATGGAGTAATTAAGAGAGAAGTAGGATATTATATTATTGCACACGCATCCAAATTTGTACCCGAAGGTTCTGTACGAATTGCTAGTAATGTAAGTGGCAATATACATAATATAGCTTTTAAAACTCCAAAAGGAAATATTGTTCTAATAGTTGAAAATGATGGCGAAACAGTCGAAACATTTAACATTAAATACAATCAAAAACAAATAGCAACTTCATTAGACGCAGGTTCGGTGGCAACTTACGTTTGGTAGAAAGATCAATACCAATTTAATATTTATTTCATGAAAAGAATTACCACATTAACTTGTTTGATGATTTCGTTTTTTGCGATAGCACAACAGCAAACAATAGATCAGAAAGTAGATGCGTTGTTAAAAAAAATGACGCTAGAGGAAAAAATAGGACAGCTTAACCAATATACAGGTAACAATGCTGCAACAGGACCTATTACAATAAACCCGAACAAACAAGCCGAAATTAAAGATGGTTTAGTAGGGTCGATGCTTAATGTAGTTGGAACAAAATACACCCGACAATATCAGGAATTGGCCATGCAATCACGTCTTAAAATACCATTGTTATATGGTCAGGATGTAATACATGGTTTTAAAACCACATTCCCGATTCCGTTAGGAGAAGCAGCAAGTTGGGATTTGGCAGCGATAGAACTTTCGGCTAGAGTTGCTGCGACCGAAGCTGCTGCAAGCGGAATTCATTGGACATTTGCACCAATGGTCGATATTGGTCGTGATCCGCGTTGGGGACGTGTAATGGAAGGAGCAGGAGAAGATACCTATTTAGGTTCAAGAATAGCTTATGCAAGAGTAAAAGGATTTCAGGGCGATAAACTAGGAAATCTAAATTCAGTAATGGCATGTGTGAAACATTTTGCTGCTTATGGAGCTGCAATTGGAGGTAGAGATTATAACTCAGTAGATATGAGCGAAAGAATGTTGTGGGAAACTTATTTGCCACCTTTCAAAGCCGCGCTAGATGCTGGAGCAGCTACATTTATGAATTCATTTAATGATATTAACGGAATTCCTGCAACAGGAAATGTACATTTACAAAGAGATATTTTAAAAGGAAAATGGAACTTTCAAGGCTTTGTAGTTTCAGATTGGGGATCTATTGGGGAAATGGTAGCACATGGCTATTCTAAAGATCTTAAAGAAGCTGCACTAGCTGCAATTACTGCTGGTAGCGATATGGATATGGAAAGTAATGCATACAGATATAACTTGGCAGCATTGATAAAAGAAAACAAAGTTTCGATAGACTTAGTTGATGATGCAGTAAAAAGAATTTTGCGCAAGAAATTTGAATTAGGATTATTTGAAGATCCATACAAATACTCTAATCCGGATAGAGAGAAAAAAGAATTAAATAATCCAGAACACCGTAAAGCAGCTCGTGAAGTTGCAGCAAAAAGTATCGTTTTATTAAAGAACGATAATGCAATTTTACCACTTTCTAAAAACACAAAAACAATTGCGTTTATAGGACCAATGGTAAAAGAATATAAAGCTAATATGGGTTTTTGGGCGGTTGAACTACCAGAAGTCGACTATAACAAATGGGTGGTTTCTCAATGGGACGGATTACAAAATAAAATAGGGAAGAATACCAAATTATTATATGCCAAAGGTTGTGAAGTAGAGGACGATAACAAAGATGGTTTTGCAGAGGCAATTGCAACAGCAAAACAAGCCGATGTAGTAATCTTAAGTATTGGAGAAAGACATGATATGAGCGGAGAAGCCAAAAGCCGAAGCAATATTAACATACCAGGAGTTCAGGAAGAATTAGTAAAAGCGATTCAGGCAACAGGAAAACCAGTTGTAGTTTTGGTTAATGCCGGAAGACCACTTGTTTTTAATTGGACTGCCGATAATGTTCCAGCTATTCTTTATACTTGGTGGTTAGGTAGCGAAGCAGGAAATGCTATTGCAGATGTTTTATTTGGAGATTATAATCCGTCAGGAAAATTACCAATGACATTTCCACGAGAAGTGGGACAAATTCCTATTTACTACAACCATTATAGTACAGGAAGACCAGCACAAGATGACAATGCAAAAGGATATGTTTCTGCTTATACAGATCTAAAAACCAGTCCTAAATTCCCTTTTGGATTCGGATTAAGCTACACAAAATTCGATTATTCTGATCTAAAATTATCTACAACCAAAATGAAGAGCAATGAGAAAATTCAAGTTTCTTTTCAGTTAAAAAATGCTGGAAAAGTAGCGGGAGAAGAAGTGGTACAATTGTATTTAAAAGATAAATTTGGATCAGTTGTAAGACCAGTTTTAGAACTTAGAGATTTTCAGAAAGTGAAATTAAATGCAGGAGAAACCAAAACGATTCAGTTTACAATAGATAACGAAAAACTATCTTTCTATAATGATAAAATAGAGTGGGGTTCAGAACCAGGTGATTTTGAATTGATGATAGGATCATCTTCGGCAGATATCCGTGTAAAATCTGATTTTGAATTAGTGAAATAATAACAACAATTTTAAAATAAAAAAACGGGCAAAATATATATTTTGCCCGTTTTTTTATTTTAAATTCTTTCAGGAACTTCTATTCCTAATAAGCTGAAACTAGATTTTATGATCTCTCCTACTTTTTGAGAGAATTGAACTCTGAATATTTTTTTGGTCAAATCCTCTTCTCCTAATATATGTACTGATTGATAAAATGAGTTGTATTCTTTTACCAAATCATACGTATAATTAGCAATTAATGCCGGACTATGATTATGAGCTGCATTTTGGATTACTTCTGGGAAAAGTTCGATTTGTTTTACCAATTCTTTTTCTTTTTCATGAAGCTCTTCGATTCCTGTTAATGTTACAGAAAAATCAAAATCAGCTTTACGAATAATCGATTGTATCCTTGCATAAGTATATTGAATAAACGGCCCTGTGTTTCCAGCAAAATCTACAGACTCTTCTGGATTAAATAAGATACGCTTTTTAGGATCTACTTTTAAGATATAATATTTTAAAGCACCAAGTCCTATTGTGCTATATAGTTTTGCTTTTTCATCGGCAGAGAAACTATCTAATTTTCCTAAACCTTCTGAAATTTCCTGAGCTGTATCGGTCATTTCTTGCATTAAATCATCGGCATCAACAACAGTTCCTTCACGGCTTTTCATTTTACCAGAAGGTAAATCTACCATTCCGTATGATAAATGATATAAACTTGAAGCCCAATCAAAACCTAATTTTTGAAGAATTAAGAACAATACTTTAAAATGGTAATCTTGCTCATTCCCTACAGTATAAACCATTCCTCCTACATCTGGATGATCTTTTACTCGCTGGATTGCTGTACCAATATCTTGTGTCATATAAACTGCTGTCCCATCTGAACGAAGTACAATTTTACGATCTAAACCTTCATCGGTTAAATCAATCCAAACAGAACCATCTGGATCTTTTTCAAAAATTCCTTTATCCAAACCGATCTGTACAACATCTTTCCCTAATAAATAGGTATTGCTTTCGTAGTAGTAACTATCAAAATTTACTCCTAGATTTTTATATGTAATTGCAAAACCATCATAAACCCATTGGTTCATTTTTGCCCAAAGTTCTTTAACAGCTTTATCTCCTGCTTCCCATTTTAAAAGCATTTCTTGTGCTTCTAATATTATCGGCGCTTGCTTTTTAGCTTCATCTTCGGTTTTACCAGCTTGCATTAATTCATTAATCTGCTCTTTATAAACCTTATCAAACTTCACATAATAGTTCCCAACCAGTTTGTCACCTTTTAAACCTGTACTTTGGGGAGTTTCTCCATTTCCAAATTTTTCCCAAGCCAACATCGATTTACAAATATGGATTCCTCTGTCGTTTATAATTTGAGTTTTATAAACTTTTTTACCTGCAGCTTTAATAATCTCGGCAACTGAGTATCCTAACAAATTGTTACGAACGTGACCTAAGTGCAATGGCTTATTTGTATTTGGCGAAGAATATTCTACAATAATTGCTTTATCAGAAGGATTAGGTTCTACAAAACCATATTTTTTTCCATCTTTTATACCATTAAAGAAATTTACATAATAGGTATCGGCAATTACAATATTTAAGAAACCAGAAACCACATTAAAACGGGCAACCTCTGGAAGATTTTCTACAAGATAATTCCCTATTTTATTCCCTAACTCGACAGGATTACTTTTAATCACTTTTAGTAAAGGAAAAATAACCATTGTAATATCGCCTTCAAACTCTTTTCGGGTAGTTTGATATTCGATTTTATCTACGGTTACTTCAAATAAGGCTTGTATTGCTTTTTGTATAGAAGGCGTAAGAATTTGTGATAATGACATGTAAACTTAGTTTTAAAGTGTGCAAATATACTGCTTATTCATCAATTACAGAAAATGTGAAAGGTTTAAAATCTATGATAAGAAGTTCACTTATTTTAAAAAACAATTAAGACTCATTACAAATAACAGTCTTAAATACCTGAAAAACAAAGAAAAAACAATAATTCAACTATTTTTTTTCGCAAATCCTGTAACATAAAATTAATATAATAGTCTTAATAGAGTCTTTAAATAAATTTCCAGCAAGAATAATCAACTTGTATTTTAAAGACAAAATCATCAATCAAATAATCAATTAATCAACCTTAACTAAATCAAATCTTATGAAACTTAAAATTATCATGTTATTACTTATTGGAGTGATAACATCGGTACAAGCTCAAAATTCCGGAAGTGTTTCTGGAAAAGTACTAGAAAAAGCCACTAATTCTCCAATTTCTTATGCAACAGTTGCCGTAAAAGAAGAAGGAAAAACAATCGCAAGTGGTGTGACAGATGATAAAGGAGACTTTATTTTAAAAAATATTCCTTTAAAAAATTATATCTTAGAAATACAATACATCGGATTTAGACCATACAAAACCAATTTATACTTTAGTGATTCAAAAAAAGAGTACACATTTAAAGTTGCTCTTGAGGAAGAAGCTACTCAACTTAAAGGTGTAAACATTGTTAGTGAACGCTCGACTATTGAACAAAAAATTGACCGAAAAGTAATTACTGTTGGTAAGGATCTTACAACTGCTGGAGCTTCTGCATCAGACATTATGAATAATATCCCTTCGGTAAATGTTGATCAGGACGGAAAACTTTCTCTTCGTGGAAACGATAATGTACGTGTATTAATTGACGGAAGACCATCAAATATTGACCCTGCACAATTACTGAAACAAATTCCATCAACTTCTATCAAAAAAATTGAGTTGATTACAAACCCAAGTGCTAAATATAATCCAGAAGGAATGTCTGGAATCATCAACATTATTCTGCACAAAAACTCCAACACTGGTTTCAACGGAAGTTATAGTGCTGGTATTACTTTTGGGGAAACAGCTAAATACAATCAATCATTAGATTTGAATTATAAAACTGGAAAAGTAAATTTATTTGGAAACGTAGGTCAGAATTTTGGAACTTATCACAACAGTGGTTTCATCAAAAGAATTGATCCGGAAATCATTCAGGATATTAATGTCCTAAACGATAATGATTCTTACTTGTATAAAATTGGAATGGATTATTTAATTGACGATTATAACACATTGTCTGTCTATACCAACCAAAATAAATCAAACGGAAAAGGATTTGTAGACACTAACATTGATTATAATAATCTAACAGATTCTGATGTTTCTAATATTTTTCAGAAATCAAAATACTCAGGTCCAAACAAAATTGGTACTTATAATTTAGCCTACAAACATATCTTTAAAAAAGAAGGCCATACTTTAGATTTTGAAGGAAACTATAGTGATAATGAAGGAACACAATATGCTGCTTTTGATACTCAATCTACAAAAACGGATAATACTGTAGAAAGCGTAATTTACGATGATCAAATTAAAGCTACTCGTAAATTAAGCACTTTTAATATTGATTATGTGAATCCTTTAAACGAGAAAACTACCCTTGAGGCTGGTGCCGAAGCTAGAATTACTAAAACAAATAATGATTATATTACCGGAAATCCGCTTGCTGAATTTCCAGTTACTAATTATACTTACGACACTAATATTTATTCAGCTTATGTAACATTTGGTCAGAAATACAAAAAATTCAGTTACCAATTAGGAGCTCGTTTTGAAAGTTATAAAGTAGCAGCTAATTTAAATCATGGTCTTGAAAAATTTAATGATGACTATATCACTTTATATCCATCAGCTTATCTTACATATAAACTGGATGAGAAAAATACTTTGCAATTAAGCTATAGCCGTCGTGTAGACCGTCCGAGTTTAGAACAAACAAAACCTATTCGTGAGTTTTCTACTCCGTTAGTAACCTCTTTAGGAAATCCTGAATTAACACCACAGTTTACTAATTCGGTAGAAATAAATTATACTAAAACTCTTGAAAAAGGAAGTTTTACAACTAGTGTTTTCTACAGAAGTATTAATGACCAAATTAGCAGAATTTTATATCCTGATGAGACAGACCCAAGCGGTAACAAACA
This sequence comes from Flavobacterium sp. AJR, assembly GCF_002156885.1. NCBI lineage: Bacteria > Pseudomonadati > Bacteroidota > Flavobacteriia > Flavobacteriales > Flavobacteriaceae > Flavobacterium > Flavobacterium sp. AJR. The sequence continues at coordinate 22,516 of NZ_NCWQ01000078.1, forward strand.
AATTATGACTTACACTAACTATGATCATAATACTTCTTACGGTTTTGAAGTTTCGTTAAATTACAAAATCACAAAGTGGTGGGATATCCAACCTTCTATTGATTTTTCTAGTATCAACCAACAAGGTGTTGTGTTTTTATACGATCCTGTAACAAAAATGAGTAATCCAATTGAAAGGAAAGTTACTGTTGCTGCATTTAATGGTCGTATGAACTCAAACTTTAAAGTAAACAAACGTATCAGTTTCTTATTATTCGGTTTTTACAGAGGCGGTGTAGACGGACTTCAAAATAATAGTCATGAAATGTACAAAATGGACATAGGTACACGTTATACATTATTAGACAACAAGATGAATATTAGTGTACGTTTTAATGACGTATTTGACACCATGAAATATGCTTTTGATTCTAATTATCCTTACCCGCATACAGGAGAATTTACATGGGAAAGTCAAACAGTTTATTTAGGTTTAACCTATAATTTTGGTGGAGCAAAAATTAAAAACTTGCAACGTAAACAAAGAGAAGATAACACGAGTAAAGGCGGCGGAGGAATGTTTTAATCCATCACACTTATTCGAATTTTATTGTCAGGTTGAGTCGTTCGTCTCCGTTTAGGATAAACTTAAGTCGAAACCTTTTTGAATATTTTTTGTAGTAAAGAAAGCCCAGAGTATGCCACTCTGGGCTTTTTTGATATATCTAAATTCCATAGATTGTCTAAAAATGGAACGCGGATGACGCAGATTTCCTAAAGGAAAGACGCGGATACAAACGGATTTTTAAAAAATAAAGGAATCGGGCTCTAGCTCTGTCATATAAGCACAAATATTATAAAAAAAATTGAACACGAATTTCACGAATTAGTTTGTGAAATTAATTTCACAAACTAAGTTAGCCATATAAATTCGTGTCAATTCGTGAAATTCGTGTTTGTTTTTTACCACATCATACTAAAACTACAACTTAGCTTTTAGAGCATTAATCTCTACTGCACTCGCAGTTTCGCCAGAATCGGTAATTGCTGATGAATGGAAAAAAGTATTTCCTAGTTTTTCTTTTAGTAATCCAATATTCGTAGATCTAAGTCCTCCACCTGGCATAATTACTATTCTGTTATTTGCTTTTTGGACAACATCGATAAGAACATCAATTCCTTCTTCTACATTTTTTCCTTGTCCTGATGTCAGAATTGTTTTAAAACCACAATTAATCACATCTTCGAGAGATTTAGACACATCCGAAACAACATCAAAAGCACGATGAAAAGTACAAGGTAGCGGATTTGCTAAATTAATTAACTCCCTATTTTGCTCTATATTTAGGCTTCCGTCAGGATTAAGATTTCCAAATACAAATCCATCAACATTACATTTTTTGTATTCGATTATATTCTCTTTCATTTCCTCAAACTCAGCTTCTGTATAAACAAAATCTCCACCACGAGGTCGGATAATAACATTTAAATCTATTGTAGCTTTTTCTCTCGCTGCCCGAACTAAATTTAAATCCGGAGTTGTTCCTCCATCTTTCATATTTACACACAACTCAATTCTGTTTACTCCATTTGCCTGAGCAATCTCGACAGAATCAAGATTAAAACACGCAATCTCTAATTGGCTTTTTTCCATTTCTTATTATACTTAAACAATTGCCACGGACTTCAATTACATTGAATCTGGCAATACAATTTTATAAAATTATCCTGATCCGAAATTAAACAAAAAACCTGCTCCAAAAGGAACAGGTTTTAAAATATAATGTAAAAATTAAATTACCATTTGATAATTGCACTTCCCCATGTAAATCCACTACCAAATGCAGCTAAAACAACTGTATCTCCAGATTTGATTTTTCCTTTTTCCCAAGCTTCTGTCAATGCAATCGGAATAGATGCTGCGGTTGTATTACCGTATTTTTGAATATTGTTATATACCTGATCATCATTCAAGCCAAATTTCTTTTGGATAAATTGTGATATTCTCAAGTTTGCTTGGTGTGGTATCAACATATCGATATCAGAAACCTGTAGATTATTAGCTACCAAACCTTCATTAATTACTTCGGCAAAACGTACTACTGCATTTTTAAATACAAATTGTCCGTTCATATAAGGAAAATAACTTTCGTCGTTCGGGTCATTATCTGCTAAGATATCAGTTACCCAACGAGCTCCCATTCCTGGTGCTGTTAGAGATAATTCTTCAGCATGTTGCCCTTCTGAGTGTAAGTGTGTAGATAAAATTCCTTTTGTAGTATCTTCTTCTCTACTCAAAACTGCTGCTCCGGCTCCATCTCCAAAAATTACCGAAACCCCTCTTCCTCTGGTTGTCATATCCAAACCTGTAGAGTGAACCTCAGAACCAATTACCAAAACATTTTTATACATTCCTGTTTTAATATATTGATCTGCTACAGAAATAGCGTAAATAAAACCAGAACATTGGTTTCTTACGTCTAATGCTCCAACAGTTTTTAATCCTAAATCACGTTGTACCAAAACTCCAGGACCTGGAAAATAGTAATCTGGGCTTAATGTTGCAAAAACAACAAAATCGATATCTTCTTTTGCTACACCAGAACGTTGGATAGCTATTTCGGCAGCTTTTACACCCATCGAAGTTGTAGTATCTTCTCCTCTTATAATGTGTCTGCGTTCCTCAATCCCTGTTCGTTCTTGTATCCACTCGTCGTTGGTATCCATTATTTTTGACAAATCGTCATTGGTTACCACATTTGAAGGGACATAATATCCTAATCCCGCTATTTTTGAATGATACATATTTTTTTATTATTCGTTAAAAAATTGGACTGCAAATCTAAACATCTTTTAAAAATCATGTACACAATTTAGTGATTTTTTAGTAATTAACAATTCTATATATTATTCCCATTAATTACTTTTCACAAGCACATTCTGATTTGTAAGAAAAACATATTAAATTTAAAGCTTTTTTTTATAACAATCACTTTTCATTATTAAAATGTAACAAGATTGGACTACTTTAGACAAATCATAACAATCTTTAATCATAAAAGTTTCAACTATGAAATTAAAAGTTACCTTATTTCTGTTTTTAAATCTTGGCTTAGTGGCTTTTGCTCAAGAAAACCTGACGTACCAGAAACCTTCAAAATCTATTTTGGATTTAGCCGATTACGAAAGAGCACCTTCAGTATCAATGGATACAAAAAAAGAGTTCATGCTATTAACTTACAGAAATACCTATAAAACATTAGAAGATTTAAATCAGGAAGAACTTCGTTTAGCAGGTTTAAGAATCAATCCTGTAACAAACATTTCGAGCACGGTTACGTATGTAAAAAATCTTAAATTAAGAAAAATCAGCGATACCAAAGAAATTCAAGTATCGGGTTTACCAACAGCTCCTCAAATCAGTAATATTGTATGGTCGCCTAACGATAAGAAAATCTTATTTACTCATACTACAAAAACCGGAGTAGAACTTTGGATTGTAGATGTTACATCTGCAAAAGCAACAAAACTTACCGAAGCAAATTTAAATGCTAATCTGGGAACTCCATTTAGTTGGTTCAACGACAACGAAACAATTCTTGTAAAGATGTTGCCTAAAAACAGACCTGCATTATTAGATTCTAAAAAAGATTTACCAACAGGTCCAATTGTTTCTACTGCCGATGGATCTAAATCGCAGAATAGAACCTATGCAGATATGTTGAAAAACAAAAATGATGAAGCTAATTTTGAGAACATCATCACATCTGAAATCTACAAAGTAAACATTAACGGTACAGCTACTTTATTTAAAAATGCTGATATGTACTCTTCTGAAAGAATTTCGCCAGATGGGAATTATGTGATGTTAACTACAATCCAAAAACCATTCTCATATATTGTCCCGTTAGGAAGATTTCCATCAAAAGCGGTAGTTTATGATAAAAACGGTACCGAAGTAAAAACCGTAAACGAAGTTCCTCTTTATGAAATTATGCCAAAAGGTTTTATGGCTGTTCGTAAAGGAAAAAGAGAAATGTCATGGAGAAACGATAAACCAGCAACGCTTTCTTATGTTGTAGCTTTAGATGGTGGAGATCCTGCAAATAAAGTTGATTTTAGAGACGAAGTATTTCTTTGGAATGCTCCATTTAATACCGAAGCAACTGCATTGGTAAAAACACCTCAACGTTTTAATGAAATTATTTGGGGGAATGACAATACTGCAATCCTTATGGACGAATGGTATGATACACGTAACATTAAAACCTATTTAATTAATCCATCTGACGCAACTCAGAAACCAAAAGTAATCTTCGATAGAAACTCACAAGATATCTATGCAGATCCAGGTGCTTTTGAGTTCAAAAAGAACCAATACAATAAATACGTTCTTGCTATAGAAAACGACAATGCTTTTCTTCTTGGCGAAGGTTTTACCAAAGATGGTCAATTCCCTTTTATTAGCGAACTTAATCTTAAAACATTAAAAACAAAACGCCTGTATACTTCTACATTTAAAGATAAAAAAGAAGATATAGTAGAGATTGAAGATTTTAAAACTGGAAAAGTTTTGGTACAAATTCAATCTAAAAATGACTATCCTAATTATTATTTTAGAAACATAAAAAAACAAAATAGCTTAACTCAGGTTACTTTTTTTAAAAACCCTTTTGAAAGTATCAAGAATGTAAGCAAAGAGGTTATTAAGTACAAAAGAAAAGATGGTGTAGAATTATCTGGAACTTTATACTTACCTGAAGGATATGACAAAGTCAAAAAAGAAAAATTACCATTATTAATCTGGGCATATCCAGCAGAATACAAGGATAAAAACAGTGCAGGACAAAGTAGCCAAAACCCAAATGAATTTACGTTTCCATACTATGGTTCATTTATATATTGGGTAACCAAAGGATATGTAGTTCTAGATGATGCTTCGTTCCCTATTATTGGTGAAGGAACTACAGAACCTAATGATAATTTTATTACACAATTAGTAGATGATGCCGAAGCTGCAATAGACGCTGTAGATGCATTAGGATATATAAACAGAAAGAAAGTTGCTGTAGGAGGACATTCATACGGAGCGTTTATGACTGCTAACTTATTAACACATTCTAATCTTTTTGCTTGCGGTATTGCCAGAAGTGGTGCTTACAACAGAACCTTAACTCCTTTTGGTTTCCAAACAGAACAACGTAATTACTGGGAAGTTCCAGATGTTTACAACACAATGTCACCATTTATGCATGCCGACAAAATGAAAACACCACTACTATTAGTACATGGTGAAGCCGATAATAACCCTGGGACTTTTACATTGCAAACAGAGCGTTATTTCCAAGCTTTAAAAGGATTGGGTGGTCCTGCAAGAATGGTGATTTTACCAAAAGAATCTCATGGATATGTAGCTAAAGAAAATATTTTGCATTTACTTTGGGAACAAGATCAGTTCTTAGAGAAATATTTGAAAAATTAATTACTGAGAAACTTCTCAATTAATACACCAAGAATCCCCTAAACTCATCATTTAGGGGATTTTTTCGTTTCATACTATACTTAATTTATTAAAGAGCTAATCCTGCTGTACACTATATCTTTTATGGCTCCCGAGGCTTCGGGACCGCCATAAAAGGATGCCGTTCCCATCAGGGCTAGAAAACTAGCTTTCTTACCACAAACAAAAACCCCTACAGATTTTAAAAAACCTGTAGGGGTTGCTATTTTGTAGTATCAAAAAGAATTATCTAATTTACAGATAATTTAAACTTAAAAATATTTCCTGTTCAACAGGTAAATCTATTTCACTTTCAAAAAAGATTAACTGTCTTTTATGAACCGTTTCTATCAAATAATGATTTCCTCTAAAATAGGTTCTTCTAATTTTTACTAATAAGTTAGATTCTGGAACCATCTTAAATTGATGTGGATATACAAGCGTTTTGTGCGTTTCATCTTCGTAAGGAAGCAATAAATGAGTAGCAATTTCATTTACTTCACCAAACAGTGAAGCCACATATTTCGTCTCTGGATCTTCGTATATTTTTGTTGGATTATCTTTAGCAAGAACTTCTCCATTTCGCATTACAATTACTTCATCTGCAAATGACAAAGCATCCGTGCTATCATGTGTTGCTATAATGCAAGTAATCCCTTTTTGTTTTAAATATCTAAATAAATTTCGGCGTAAAGCATTTTTACGAAAAGCATCTATTTGGCTAAAAGGTTCGTCTAGCAAAATTACTTCTGGCTCTAAAGCCAAAACTCTTACTAAAGCGACTCTTTGTTGTTGTCCTCCACTTAATAATTTTGCTTTTACATTCGAGAATTGTTCCATTTCGACCATTTCCAGTAATTCCTGAACACGAAGTTTTTTCATGTTAGCAAAACCATTCGAAAGAAACTTCCCGACATTTTCAGCAACGGTTTCAAAAGGAGACAAATCAAAATCCTGCGCCAGATATTTCATATAAGGCATTCCGGGAACCAAATTGTATTTAGGCCCTAAAACAGGTTTTTCATTATAAGAAATAGTACCTCCATTTAAATCATATAAACCGTACATTAATTTAAGTAATGTACTTTTTCCGCAGCCGCTTTCGCCAATAATAGCAATATTTTCGCCTTTATTTATGGTAAAAGAAACATTTTTTATAACAGGTTTTTCGGTATACGAAAAAGAAATATCTTGAACTTGAAGCATTAGTTGGCATTGAAAAATTGAGGATACAAAGATAGTTGCTTTGATAAAAATAACTTAGAGAAAGTTATTAAATTATCTACAAAAAAAAGCTGCTTCACAAGAAACAGCTTTTAATTTATTCGCTAAGAAGCAATACCTTATTTACCAGCTTTTGCATCATTTACCATTTTGTCATTTGCAGTAATAGCAAACTCTACACGACGGTTTTGCGCTCTTCCTTCTGGAGAATCATTTGTAGCAATTGGATCAGCAATTCCTAAACCTGAAGTTTTGAAACGAGTAGATTTTAATCCTTTTGAAACTAAATATGCTTGCACAGAAGCAGCTCTTTGTCCTGAAAGTGTTAAGTTATATTCTGGTTTACCAGTATTATCTGTATAACCAAAAATTTGAATATCAGTATCTCCGTACTCATTAAATACAGGAACTAATTTATCTAAATTTGCTTTTGCCTGAGTTGTTAATGTTGATTTGTTAGTATCAAAACGAACAGAATTTTCATTTAAAGTTAAATGAATACCCTCTCCTACTCTTTCTACAGTAGCACCTGGTAAAGCCTGATCAATTTCACGAGCTTGTTTGTCCATTTTGTTTCCAATAAGAGCACCAGTTCCACCACCTACAGCAGCACCAATAGCAGCACCTAAAGCAGCGTTTCCACCACGTCCTAAATTGTTTCCAAGAATACCCCCGATAAGAGCACCTGCAGCAACACCTATTCCTGCACCTTTTTGAGTATTATTTGCATTCTTAACTGAATCGCAACTTGTAAAAAAACTTGTTAATACAAGTAAAGTACTCAAACCTAAAACTGTTATCTTTTTCATATATTTATCTTTTTATGTATTCTTTAATATTAATTAGCTCTCTGAAATTGGTATACTACATCTTTAACTTGTCCTCCAACATTGATATTATCAATTAATTGAAATGAATTTTCAGTTAAACCACCAATTTTCAATAAATATCCGTCTCTCACTTTTTTTGCTTTTATACCAGCATCAAGAATCTTAAGAACAAACATACCCTGACTATTAATACTCCATACAATTGGAGAAGAAAAATCAGTACAACCAGATGATGCTAAAGCCATCGACCCTTTGTTGTTGTTTGAAATAAAGTTCCAAGTACTACCAATAAAACACTTAGAATCAGCAAGATCAAATGAATTTACTTTAATATACTCTGAACCCGGATAAGAAACATTGGTTAAAACCCAATTCCCTTTAATTGCTACTTGAGTCGACTTATCAAGTTTTGTAGAAAGCGGTTCAGCTCCATTAGAAGATGTCGTTGCTGTAGAAGCTGATTTGCATGCAAAAACCGTTACGGCTAATATGCATATTAAAATAATTTTTCTCATCGTTTTAGCAAATTTAAAATTAATACTCCTACAAAGATACAATGCAAAAAAATTAAATTTGTTTAAAAATTATTTTTTTTTCTTTCACAATTAACACCTACGCCAATTTGTCACCCTATTAGCAATTGGTATCTTATTTGAAGAATCTGAAAAGCATAACGTTAAACTTAAATTTTAAAAAATATGACAACAGGTAAAATTAATGTTTCGGTAGAAAACATATTTCCCTTAATCAAGAAATTCTTATACAGCGATCACGAAATTTTCTTGCGTGAGTTGATTTCTAACGGAACCGATGCTACTCTAAAATTAAAACACCTAACTAGTATTGGTGAAGCCAAAGTAGAATATGGCAATCCAATTATTGAAATTAAAATTGACAAAGAAGGTAAAAAAATCCACATTATTGACCAAGGTCTTGGAATGACTGCCGACGAAGTTGAAAAATACATCAACCAAGTCGCTTTTTCTGGAGCTGAGGAATTTTTGGATAAATATAAAGACTCTGCAAAAGATTCAGGAATTATTGGTCATTTTGGTCTAGGTTTTTACTCAGCCTTTATGGTTGCTGAGAAAGTAGAAATCTTTACTAAATCATATAAAGACGAACCAGCTGCACATTGGACATGTGATGGTAGCCCAGAATTTACTTTGGAGCCAACTGACAAAACTACACGTGGAACTGAAATCGTATTACATATTGCCGAAGATTCTCTTGAATTTTTAGAAGATTCTAAAATTTACGAGTTATTGAATAAGTATAATAAGTTTATGCCTATTCCTATTAAATTCGGAACTAGAACAGAAACTCTTCCTAAGCCAGAAGATGCTCCTGAAGATTATGTAAACGAAACTATTGAAGTTGACAACATCATCAATAACCCAAATCCAGCTTGGACTAAACAACCAACTGAATTATCTGATGAGGATTATAAGAGTTTCTACAGAGAGTTGTATCCTATGCAATTCGAAGATCCGTTATTCAACATTCACTTAAATGTGGATTATCCGTTTAACCTAACAGGAATTTTATATTTCCCTAAATTAGGTTCGGATATGCAAATTCAGAAAGATAAAATTCAATTATACCAAAATCAGGTTTATGTAACTGATAATGTAGAAGGAATTGTTCCTGAATTTTTAACAATGTTAAAAGGAGTTATCGATTCTCCAGACATTCCGTTAAACGTTTCTCGTTCAGGTTTACAAGCTGATGGTGCTGTTAAGAAAATATCAAACTACATTACTCGTAAAGTAGCAGATAAATTAAAAGCATTATTCACTGAAAACCGCGCTGATTTTGAAGCAAAATGGAACGACATTAAAATCGTTTTAGAGTACGGAATGCTTTCTGAAGATAAATTCTACGAAAAAGCTGGTGCATTTGTATTGTATCCAACAGTAGATGGTACTTACTTTACTCTTGAAGAATTAAAAGAGAAATTAAAAGATAACCAAACCGATAAAGACGGAAAATTGGTAGTTCTTTATGCTGGAAATAAAGATGCACAACACTCTTATATTGAAACAGCAAAAGAAAAAGGATACGAAGTATTACTTTTAGATTCTCCTATTATCTCACATTTAATTCAGAAAATAGAAGGTGACAATAAAGATGTAACTTTCGTACGTGTCGATTCTGATCATATTGATAACTTAATCAAGAAAGACGAAAACACGATTTCTAAATTATCTGAAGAAGAAAAAGAAGCTTTAAAAACATCTTTAGAATCTTATATTCCAAAAGCATATAGTGTACAACTAGAAGCTATGGATAGTCAAGCTGCTCCATTTATCATTACGCAACCAGAATTTATGCGTAGAATGAAAGAAATGAGTCAATCAGGTGGTTCTGGAATGTTTGGTATGGGTAATATGCCAGAGATGTACAACTTGGTAGTAAACACAAATTCTGATTTAGCTACTAACATCTTGAATACCGAAGATAAAACACATCAAGAACATTTGGTTAAACAAGCATTAGATTTAGCCAAATTATCTCAAAACTTATTAAAAGGAGAAGCATTAACTGCTTTTGTAAAAAGAAGTTTTGAAATGATAAAATAATATTTGGCTATAAAAGCCATACTATTACTAAGCCTCTCAAGTTATACTTGAGAGGCTTTTTGTTTAAAAA
>NZ_NCWQ01000079.1:0-19776 GCF_002156885.1 Flavobacterium sp. AJR
AAAACCTAAGTATGTTAATGAAGATATTTTTTCATTACCTTCTCTGTCTAATGAAAAACAGGTCAATCTTTTTTTATAACTGTCTTTATTATATTTTACATTTTTAAAAATAAAACGTTCTGTCTTCTCCGCACTTATTTTTATGTTAAATTTATTAATTAATTCATAAGAAAACTTTTCAATTTCTGATATACTTTCTTTTGAGCAAACGATTAAAATATCATCAGAATATCTTCTGTAAAAGCCATTATGTTTGTCAGTTATGTAATCTAATATCTCATTATCAAATTCTAATAAATAAATATTTGCAAGAACTGCACTAATAGGTAAACCTTGTGGAATACCTACATTAATTTTTCTGTTAAGAAATTTAGTTTGATTCTTATTTTCAACTTTTCTATAGAATTGATTTGAATATATCGGTAAGTTACCTTCAGTAATTGCTTTCCTCATTTCTTCATTAGTCTCAAAAAAGCATCTATATCCTTTGTTTTTTCTAATATTTGCTAATTTGCTTTCGTCAAATGGTTTTTTTTTGCCTTTTCTACTGTTTTTTCCTATTCTTAAATCGTCTTTTAAAATATATTTAAATTTTGTACACGATTTAAACACATTATAATGATCAGGCGGCAACTGTTCTTCGCCTATCAATTTAGTCCACTGTTTTTTTAAATAAGAATGATCCAAAGTCGAAAAAAAACTTTTTAAGTCTATGGCTAACACTGCAACATCGTCATTTATTGAACGCTTCTTAATTTCGTCAAAGCATTCCTTTGCAAAATGCATGTTTGCCTTTCCCTTTTCAGAACCTTTTTCAGTTTCAATTTTTCTGTAAGCAATTATTGCTTCATTTAATAGATGTTTTTTACTTAACTCAAGTTCATATATCTCATTAAGTTTAAAGGCATAATAACCGTAAACTAATGCGTCAAAATGGCTTGCATAGTGCAATGGACGAAGCTTAGCATTCCTAATTGGCTTATTGGTATTTAAATCTCGGTGTGTGTGTTTTCGTTTATCTGTTACATGTTTTTCGAGATTACCCTTCTTATACTTACGTTCTACTATAAATGTGTGCAACAATGGAAAAAAAGCATATTTGGAAATGAATTTTGGGCTTTCAATTTTTCTTACAATAGATTGCCAACTCTCACCAAATTTTAGCGAAGGCGATAAATGTAAATATCCTTTTTCTTTAAACCAGTGAGGAGGTTTCTTGTGCATAAAAAAATTAATAAAAGAATCCTAAAGTATCAATAACGTATTCATAAATAACATTACACATAAGTCGGGCCAGTACCCAGTAACTGAGTCATTGAGGGGTCGAGTAAATATATAAATAACACTTTAGAAATCATGAAATTAATTAAATTCGTATCTTGCGGACTACCCATATTTATAGGTGAATCATTGATACATCAATCTATAATAGCATTAGTTATAGTTCTTTCTGTGGCTTCTTCAACGTTGAAGATGGCACAGAATAATAAATATTCTTTCCAATAAAACCTATCTGTTTTAAAGTATATTCAATCAATTAAGATAAAATATATAACCCACTAGATGTTATTTCACTTTCCTTTAGGATTCATGTCAAATATAATGTTAAAATGTTATATTTGAATAAAAACATTGAAAAATATTACAAAATGAAACAAGAAGAAAAACCAACTAGAACACTATATGTAACAAATGAGCATCCTTACTATGAAGATGTTAAATCAGTCAAAATTTCTGGTAATCCTGAATTCACATCGCCTATCATTAATGTTTTTGAAGAAAAAAATGCCAAACATGATATTGAAACTGGTAAGAATTTAGGAAAATCATTACATGGAATGTATTATGACACAAAAAATGGAAAATTTGTAAAGAAGTGGATTAATGGTAAATTACTTACATCTGTTTCAAGTGTAGTAGATAATGATTTCTTGGAATTAATTGTATTTGCCCCAGAAACTAAATTAAAAGATGCTGAAGAAAAATTTATAAATAAATATTTGAGTAAGAAAGTTACTTTACATTCAGTAGATGTTGAATTAAATAAGATAAAAATAAATAGATCTAATAGTAATGGGAGTTTAGTAGAAACAAATCATCTGGATTTTTTACCACCAATTATGCATGTAATCGGTTATAGATTTACTGATGAGAAGAAAAAATATTGTGATGAAACGGGTAAATTAAATATTGAATTTAAGTGTAAATGGTATAATCATGTTACAAAATCTTATTCAGAAGATTTTTTTCCTTATCAAATTTTACTTTTGATTAAACCTATAAAGGATCTGCAACTAACTATTTCTGGGATTAACGATACAATAAATTCAAATAAACTTATTCAATATCCAATTAATAAAAAGTTTACACTAGAAGGAAAAGAAGATATTGCTATTGATTATCAAATAATAGAACCCAGAGAAATAATATTTAAGCACTATTTTCACAATTTAAATTCATTTGATTTTCTTAGTCAGAAAGATATAAATGTAAATCAAATAAAAAATTTAATTCAAATAGATGATAATGTTATATGGGGAGAATCATATCCTTCATATATAAACAACAAAAAACAAGATGTTTCTGATTGTTCTTTTAATGAGGGGCAATATTTATATGTAAAATATAAAGATCAATTTGAACGTATAACTAACAGAATTATTAGAATATCACAACTTTTAATTTATGGAAATGATTCAAATTTACATGAAAATGTTGGCATAAAGTTGAATGAAGGTTTTGCTGAAATTAACAAAGAGAATTGGAGCCAGTATCCAGTCAAACAAAAATTAATTGAAAATGGAAATATCTCGATAATAATCAAAGCTAATTGTTTACTCAGAAATGGAAAGATTAGATACTTTCGATTAGATGGAATTTTAAACATAAAAGTGATTAAGAATTTTGTTGTTATCCGTAAAACAAAAGATGGTGAAGAAATAACAACTAATCATTCTTTATTCGAAAATATATATAAGATTTAACCATTTTTATTTCATTGTGCTTTATTACTTATTGTGTTATAAGCTTCGTATAATATCTTGTACGATAATGCCTTTTATCCTGAGAAAGAAACTAAAAAATTAAATAAAAAACCTCGACTTTTAAAATCGAGGTTTAATAAAAATATAATCAGATAAACTTATTCTACATCCAAATAAGGATTTAGAATTTCGGCTAATTCATTGAGCCAATAAAAGCTGTTTTCTAGGTTTATTATTTCGTTTTGGAGGGTTTGTTCTCTCATGGCTCCTAAAGCAAGAAGATAATTTGCTTGCCTTATTACTTTAGCCATTCCTTTTGGGTTATAATTCTACAGCTAAAAGTTCTTTGCCCAAATTATGTAATGCATTTTCGATTTTTAAACGTTGCTCTGCTCTTGGGTGTCTATGTCCAGATGCGTAATGTTGTATTTGTTTTTGATTAATACCAGTAATTCGTTCCAAAGCAGAATTTGTAAATATTCCTTTGTAATAGCTCAATAAACTGGCTGTATCAAATTTATAAACCAACTCGTATTCTTTCTCTAGAAAACCTGGCTTATTGTCTGTATTTAAAGTTTTTAAAGTTTCAATACAATCTAATATATCTTGTTTACATTCCTGAACTGTATCTCCACCGCCCACAATTGCTTTTTCATTTTCAGCATAACCCCAAAAACCATCTTCGTTTCTTTCGATAATAATTTTAATTGTTTTCATATTTTCTATTATTTTTTCAAGAATTAAAGTCCCATTTCTTTTCTTAATTTTTGTTCTAATCCTTTTCCTATCTCTTTTGATCCATGGTTGGGTATTACAACTTGTTTTCCATCTTTTTCATAAATTTCATGGCTTCCTTTACCTTGTCTTGAGAATACCCATCCTTTTCGTAAAGCTTCTCTAATAAATTCTCTAGATTTCATTTATAAAAGTTTAGCAAAGATAGTAAAATTACTATCTATAGTGTTTTAATATTATACTTTTTTGAGTTTAAAGATAAAACATATTTACATTTAAAGTAAGAAAATATTTACTATAAATACGTTGTTAAAATCTCTAAAGAAAAAAAAACCTCGACTTTTTAAAATCGAGGTTTAATAAAAATATAACAAGAAAACTTATTCCACATCTAAATAAGGATTTAGAATTTCGGCTAATTCATTGAGCCAATAAAAGCTATTTTCTAGATTGATTGTTTCGTTTTGAAGGGTTTGTTCCCTCATGGCTCCTAAAGCAAGAAGATAATTTGCTTGCCTTATTACCTTAGCCATCCCTTTTGGGTCTATTGTATTGCTAAAAAAATTCATGAGCCTTGTTTTGGCTTCTTCTGAAAGGTTGTTTGTACTCATAATGTGAAGATTTAAGAATAAAAACCCTTATGCGTTAGCAGTCTTACGCTTCTTCACGGCGTCAAAGCCCTTTCGGAACTTTACTACATAGCATAAGGGCAATTTTATTTTGTTCTTAATGTGAAGATTTAAGAACGGCAAATATAGGAAAAACCCGTGTAATCGATGGGCTTTTCCTATCCTATTTTATACTGAAGAAATAACCTCGTAAAGACACTATACTGTTCCGACGCTTCGGAATCGGGAGCAAAGAAAACAACTTTAAAACCTTGTTCCTTAATGACTTTGCAGCATAATTTTTAAAAATAATCATCAAAAAATTTGCGAAACCGAATAGCTGCATGTATATTTGCAACTGATTGGTTTCTTATTTTAAACTTTAAGTAATATGAGACGAGATATATTTCAGGCTGTAGCCGACCCAACAAGGCGATCTATAATTGCCTTACTTGCCATACAAGCAATGACTCCCAACGCCATTGCAGAGAACTTTGATACTAGCCGACAATCTGTTTCTAAACACCTACGGATACTTACCGAATGCGAACTTGTAAAACAGGAACAACAAGGCAGAGAAATTTATTATTCACTCGAAATTGAAAAAATGAAAGAGATTGATAAATGGTTAACCCAATTTAGAGAAATCTGGGAAACTAAATTTAATCAACTCGACGAAGTATTATTAACACTTAAAAATCAGAAAAAATGAAAAATTTACAATTTGATTTTACCGTTGACAAATCCATAAAAACGGTATTCATAAACCGAGAATTTAATGCGGAGCTTCCGCTAGTTTGGGACGCTTTTACCAAACCAGAACTTCTGGATCAATGGGTTGCTCCTAAACCATGGTCAGCTAAAACAAAACACATGAATTTTGAAGTTGGCGGACGAAGATTTTATGCTATGGTAAGTCCCGAAGGATTGGAACGCTGGTCTGTTCAGGAATATACTTCGATTACTCCAAAGACCAATTTTAAAATGTACAATACTTTTGCCGACGAAAATGAAAATAAAGAAATACCCGGTTCTGATTGGGATTACAATTTTAGCGAACAAAACGGCATAACAAAAGTGAGCATTACTATTGTAAATGAATCTCTGGAACGTTTGGAGAGAATGATTGAAATGGGCTTTAAGGAAGGCTTTACAATGTCTATTGATAACTTAGAAAAATTATTAGGGACTTTATCTCAAAAGTAATTTATGCTTAATTTATATAAATCTCCTGCAAGGTCTTTTTTGACCTTGTAGGTATGATAATTAATAAGATGCCTAAAATGAGACACTCTCTTGCTTCTCATTGTAATGGAGACGAAAAATATCTGCGCTATAATTACGTTAACATGAAACTTCAATAGATGCTAAAAATCATACATCGTCTTTAATCCCATTTTTTTTAATATAATACAAATGAAAAAAAAGTATCTAATAATATTTGTTTTTATTGGTGTAGCACTATTTATATTTCTTAATACATTTTTTAAGTCTAGAGAAGAATATAGAAATAGTTATAATTTTGTAATAACAAAAATTGAAATATCTCCAACAAAAACATTAATATTTTATAACAATAAAGAAGAAATTACTCTTTGGAACTATATAATTACAGATTACGAAAAAGTTGAAATAGGAGATTTATTGTGTAAAAAAGAATGTTCTAAATACTTATATATCTATAGAAAAAATAACCGGGGTGTATATAATTTACATTTAAAAATAAATCCTACTGGGCTTTTTCCTTTTGAATGGTTTTGCAATTAATGAGTAGATGATATTCTACTAAATGTTCCAGTGTGCAAAATTTATTTTTCCAATTAGCATAATAACACAGAATATCATTAGGTCGTAAAAATTATACCTACAAGGTTGAAAAAAACCTTGCAGGAATAGAAATCCTATTGAAAAACAAGCTTAAAAAGGTGATAGAATTACTGATCTTCCCTCCTAGCCCCGATGGAACGGCATCCTTTTTATGGCTCCTTTAGCCATGAAAAGATATAGTGTACAGCGGGACTCAAGTTTATATTAACTAACTCTTGTTCTGCTCCTGGGAAAATAGAATCTTCTATTTATTTAATATTGTTTTACAGGAAAGATTATTGCTTGCTGTATTAATAAAACTTAAAATTTTCTTATTGATTTTGAATATATGTAGTCAACTACGTATATTTGCATATAAATTATTTTTTGACAGCATAAATCAATTAAAATGGAGAATAAATCAAACGCAACTTTGACCAATATAATTAAGACTGAACAAATAGATAACCAAGATCAAATAGATCTTGCGTTCTTTATACGAAGACAAGTTTTTGTAGAGGAACAACATGTATCGGTAGAACGCGAATCGATGGATGACAACGAATCTGTTCATTACTTAGCTACTTATAATGAGTTGCCTGCTGGTGCAGCGAGATATAGAAAAACTGAAAAAGGAACTAAAATAGAACGCATTGCCGTACTGAAAAACTATAGAGGAAAAGGAATTGGCGAAGCATTATTGCTTAAAATTCTGGATGATGTAAAACTGGAAGAAAAGATATACTTGCACGCTCAGGTTGTTGCGAAACAATTTTATATAAAAAATGGTTTTAAAGAAACTGATAATTATTTTGTAGATGCTGGAATCGAACATCTCGAAATGGATTTTATTAAATAAACCTGATTTTCAGCTAAATATAAAGCCTTCTAAAACATACGTTTTTGAAGGCTTTTTTTAATTAAAATAGAAGTAAATTTGGTAGCGAATAATTTCGTCGAAAATAAACCAGAAAAAATATATGTTATTTCTAATTTTAAGTATTGTATGCAGTGTAAGTGTTGGTGTTTTATTTAAGATAGCACGAAAATACGATACTAATAATACCCAAATCGTAGCTTACAATTACATCTTTGCATTGGCGCTTTGTTATATATCATTTAGCCCAGATATTACTGCAATTACAGCTACTGCACCATGGAATCTTTATATTGTGATTGGGGTTTTATTACCTTCTATATTTCTCTTTTTGGCTCTGTCTATAAAACATATGGGGATTGTAAAAACAGATGCTGCACAACGCCTTTCGCTATTTATCCCAATTCTCGCTGCTTGGTTATTGTTTAAAGAAGAATTTAATATTCTTAAAATAACTGCGCTTTTAATTGGTTTTCCTGCCCTATTGCTTATCCTGAATAAACCCGCAGACAAGACCATTAATAAATGGTTTTATCCTGCAATTGTATTATTAGGTTTTGGAGTAATTGATATTCTTTTTAAGCAAATAGCAACTCACACCGACCTTCCCTACACTACTTCGTTGTTTGCTATTTTTGCAATCTCAATGACGATAATGATTGTAGTAGTTCTTTATCAAACACTTATTAAGAAAGTAAAACTAACTCCGAGAAATATCTTATTTGGTGGGTTAATTGGTATCCTTAATTTTGGTAATATTCTTTTTTACTTAAAAGCGCATAAGGAATTTGCCGAAAATCCGTCGACTGTTTTTGCAGGAATGAATATGGGTGTAATCATTATAGGAAGTCTTACTGGTATTTTAGTCTTTAAGGAAAAACAAACTAAGCTGAATTATCTCGGACTTTTCCTTGCGTTAATAGCCATTGTTTTAATTGTGATTTCTCAAAATAGTAAATAAGCTAAATAATGGAAAGTTATTCTTTTGATCCCATATCGTCACCAAATGCCACTGTTTTAGTCCTGGGAACTATGCCTGGAATAAAATCTTTGGAATTAGGGCAATACTATGGACATAAACAAAATAACTTCTGGAAAATATTATTCACCGTTTTCAATGAAGATTTTACTGATGTTTATGAAGCCAAAAAAGAAATCTTAATAAAAAATAACATCGCATTATGGGATGTTTTAAAATACTGTGACAGAGTTGGAAGTCTTGATAGCGCCATTAAGAATGAAATAACAAATGATTTTGATACTTTCTTAAAACAACATCCTGACATTAAAACTATCTTGTTTAATGGACAAAAAGCGGCTGCATTTTTTAAAAAGTATATTAAAGTAAGCGATGATTATAAACTCCTTACGCTTCCGTCAACCAGTCCTGCAAATGCTGGAAAATCATTCGATTCTAAACTAAATGAATGGAAAATTATTTTGGAATTACAGCAAAAAATTTAAAAACCAAATCTTGAATTCTACAATAAATATTTTCGTTTATTTGTATCATCTTTTCATTTTTTACATTTCACTTTTTATCTTTTTCCATCACTAATTAACATGACTGACTATTTCCTTGATATTGAATATAAAGACATCACTTATAACATAGATGATGCGAATTTCAAGGATTTTGAATCTTGTACTTTTACCAATTGTAATTTTTCTGCCTGTACTTTTCTAGCCGTAACTTTTATCGATTGTGTTTTTAATAATTGCATCTTTAGCGAAGCCAAAATAAACTATGTCGCTTTTAGAACCGCTACTTTTAATGATTGTGAAATCAAGGATGTGAATTTTGCCATGTGTGACAAACTCATCTTTGAAGTAAATTTTAATAATTGTGTTCTCGATTTTTCTAAGTTTTATACTTTAAAGATAAAAGGAACTTCGTTTACAGATTGCAGTTTGGTTGCTGTCGATTTTATGGCAAGCGATATTACAAATGTAATTTTTGATAATTGCGACTTATATCGTGCCGAATTTGATAAAGCTATTGCAAACAAAACTGACTTTAAAACTAGTTATAATTATACCATCGACCCATCTAGAGTAAAACTCAAAAAAGCAATTTTTACCTTAAAAGAAGTAAAAGGATTGCTTTTTAAACATGATATTATAGTAAGCTAAAAAGATTTCAAGAAAATGTTTGTGTTTTATAGTTACTAACTTAAATTGTCTAGAAAGGAACGCGGATTTAACGGATTCGCTATGGCGAAAACGCGGATAAAAACGGATTTTTTTAACAATGGTGATATCGATTCTGAAGCTTCAGGACGGAAAGGGAGAAATCTGTTTTTATCTGCGTCTTTACTTTTAGTAAATCAGTATTATCCGCGTTCCTTTCGCAAAGAGTTAGATAGAAATAAAAGAATTCAGTCCTATCCCGACATTTCGGGATTGCGACCTCTGCGTAAACCATTGCGCCCTTTACGGTTCATTTCTTCAGTCTAAAACATTCACGAATTCACTCATTAATTTAAAAAAATTAGTTTTAATCCGCGTACATTGACAAAGAATTAAAAACTATATATTTACTTCTTCAATATTAACAAACCATATTAGATTATGAATAACCAAGAATATACCATCCGAAATGCTAATGCAAATGAATTTGAAGAAATCGGAAAATTGATGGTTCTGGTTTATTCGCAATTAGAAGGTTTCCCTAAAGAATCTGAGCAACCCAATTATTATAAGATGCTTGCCAATATTGGTGATTTAACTACTAATCCCGAAACAGAACTTTTGGTTGCTGTTTCTTCTGATAACAAAATAGTTGGTGGCCTAGTTTATTTTGGCGATATGCAATATTATGGTTCTGGCGGAATTGCTACCAAAGAAAAAAACACCTCTGGTTTCCGATTATTAGCAGTAGATCCTATGACAAGGGATCAAGGAATTGGTAAACTATTAATAAATGATTGCATCCAGAAAGCTAAAGGTAAAAAACAACATCAGCTAATTATCCATTCGACCAAAGCAATGCAAACTGCTTGGAAAATGTATGAACGATTGGGTTTTAAAAGATTTGAAGATTTGGATTTTATGCAAGGTGAACTTCCTGTTTTTGGTTTTAGATTATTGTTCTAAACAAAAATAGATATGTTCCTTTAAATAAGACACTTTAAAACTTCTACTCTCTTAAATCACTTATATAATTTAAGAAAAACGAAACATATAAGTCATGTAAGTACATTTAAGCGTAATCTAATAAAACTTATAATTCCTTAAATGGCTTATATGGTTTAAGAAAAAATAAACATATAAATGATGTAAATACATTTAAGCTTACTCCAATAAAACTTATTTTTCCTTTATAGTGTAATAATCTTCTACTTTCTTAAATCACTTATATGGTTTAAGAAAAGTCAATATATAAGTTATGTAAGTACATTTAAGCGTAGTGTATCAAAACTTATATTTCTTCTTTGGCGAAATCCAATAAATCTTTAGTTTATCGGATTTATTATTCTTTTTTTATTTTTTACAATATCTATTTACATCAATATTCCTTAATCGATGCGAATTATATAATCTTTATTTAAAGTTATATAATGAAAATTGTATGTAAAATACTGACCTTTATCATTACAACAACAAACATAACATTTTACAAATCAATATTTTAAAACACCCTGATTTGTAAAATCATAGTGTTTTTCAAGAAAATATAAATTACCTTTAGTTAAGTATTTTTTTACAGACTAAGAATTTTTCCATTTTTTTAATACGCATTACGATTATAAAATGATTTTTCAACAACTAAAAATATACTATGCCACTTTTCTACTTAAAAGACACTTTTACAGATATTGGTGATGTAACACTTTTTACCAAAAAGTTTTTCAAGGAAGTTTTTATTCCTCCATACGAAACCAAAGAATTCTTTAGGCAATGTTATCTTATTGGCTATAAATCTCTTCCGTTGGTAGCGATAACAGGCTTTATAATGGGATTAGTGCTTACATTGCAAACAAGACCTACATTAGCCACTTTTGGCGCAGAATCCTGGTTACCAGGTATGGTTGCATTATCATTAATTCGAGAAATTGCTCCAGTAATTACTGCATTAATTTGCGCAGGAAAAATTTCATCCGGAATTGGTGCCGAACTAGGTTCGATGAAAGTCACCGAGCAAATAGATGCTATGGAAGTAGCTGCCATAAATCCGTTCAAATACTTGGTTGTAACCCGCATTTTAGCCACAACTTTAATGGTTCCTATATTGGTAATTTTTGCCGATGCAATAGGGATTTTAGGCGGCTATGCAGGAATTACAATTCACAGCGATGTAAATGCTTATCGCTATATGTCGCAGGTTTTTGAATCCCTAGACTTTATAGACATTTTTCCCGCCACTATAAAAACTTTTTTCTTTGGTTTTTTTATAGGAATGATTGGCTGTTACAAAGGTTTTAATGCCGCAAACGGTACCGAAAGTGTTGGTAAAGCTGCAAACTCAGCAGTAGTTACAGCATCACTTACCATTTTTATCATAGATATGCTCGCAGTACAAATCACTGATTTATTCTTTTAATATGAAATCTGAACAAGAAAATATAGTACAAACAGTTGCTCCCAATAAAAAAACTCCTGTAATCGAGATTAAAGATTTGCATAAATCTTTTGGCGATAATGATGTTTTAAAAGGAGTAAATCTTACTGTAAATAAAGGCGAAGACTTAGTGATATTAGGAAGGTCTGGCGAAGGAAAATCTATAACTATAAAATGTATTGTAGGATTGGTAATTCCTGAGAAAGGAAATATAAGTGTTTTAGGCGAAGGAATAATTGGATTAGGAAAAAGTGAACTCAATAAGATAAGAGTCAAAATTGGATTTCTTTTTCAAAGTGGGGCTTTATATGATTCGATGTCGGTAAGAGAGAATTTAGAATTTACATTAAAAAGACATAACAAGGAATTATCCCCTCAGGAAATAGAAACTGAAGTTATGGATGTTCTCGAAAGTGTTGGTCTAGCCGATGCTGTAGATAAAATGCCTTCGGAATTATCCGGCGGTATGCGAAAACGAATTGGTCTTGCCCGTACATTAATACTAAAACCCGAAATTATTCTATATGACGAGCCTACCACGGGATTGGATACAATTACATCTAAAGAAATAAGTGAATTAATATTAGAAATTAAGAAAAAGCGTAAAACAACCTCGATAATTATTACCCATGATATGTCTTGTGCCAAACTAACTGCAGATAGAGTTATGATTTTAAAAGATGGTGTAATACATGCTGAAGGGAAATACGAAGAATTAGAAAAAAGTGAAGACGAATGGGTAAGATCATTCTTTATATAAACATTTAATAAAACGAAATTATGAATAAGGAATCTGGATATAAATGGAAACTAGGAATGTTTGTAACAATAGGCTTAATCCTTTTTATGGTAACTATTTACTTTATCGGAAAACAACAAAATCTATTTGGTTCAACATTTCATATAACATCAACTTTTAAAACCGTAAGTGGTTTACAAGTCGGAAACAATGTACGTTTCTCAGGAATTAACATTGGTACTGTCGAAGAAATACAATTGATAAACGATTCTTCGGTAGTTGTAAAACTGGTTATAAAAGAAGAGGTCAAGCAATTTATAAAGACTGATGCCAGAGCTAGCATTGGCTCTGAAGGATTGATGGGTGACAAAGTTCTTACCATATCTCCGGGAAACAAATCTAATAGAATCATTGCTAATAATGGCAAAATTGCTTCTATAGATGCCATCGAAATGGATGATATCATGAAAAGTGTAAAGAAAAGTGTGGACAACGCAGGTGTAATATCCGAAGAACTTGCCATTTTCACCCATAATATGAATAATGGGAACGGTGCATTATCTAGATTAATGACTGATCCTAAACTTGCAAATACACTGACCAAAACAATTACCAATCTAGAAAATGGTACACAAGGGTTTAGTCAGAACATGGAAGCTGCCAAAAGTAATTTCTTGTTTAGAGGATATTACAAAAAACAGGAAAAAGAGAAAGAAAAGGAACAAGAAGAAGCTGATAAAAAAGCAAAGGAAGAACATGAAAAACTAGAGAAGGAGAAAAAAGAGAAAGAAAAAGAAAAAGAAAAGGAGAACGAGAAAAAAGAAGAAGCTACAAAAGAAAACACAAAAAAATAATATATAAAAATACTTCTACTTTAACTTCTAATATAATTACTTGTTCTAAAAACAGTAATCAAATGATTATTGAAAAGATACAATTATGAAACTACGTTCAACCGAAACTTTTTGGCCTATAAAAAATGCTATGGACACAAGTTATCCATCGTTGGATGCAGACATTACTACGCCTGTTTTAATTATAGGCGGAGGAATTACCGGAGCTTTAATAGCTTATAAACTAATCTCCGAAGGTAAGAAAGTAGTTCTTGTAGACAAACGAGATATCTGTAACGGTAGTACGGCCGCAAGCACAGCGCTATTACAATATGAAATTGATATTTCTTTGCATGAATTAATAGAAAAAAGAGGCTTCGAATGTGCCGTTTCAAGTTATAAGAATTGCGAAAAAGCAATCTTTGATCTCAAGAAAATTATCGATACAATAAAAAGTGATTGTCAATTTGAGTTTAAAAAGAGTATCTATTTTTGTTCATTAAAAAAAGATGTTCCGTTTTTACAAAGAGAGTTTAAAGCACGAAAAGAGAATGGTTTTAAAGTAAAGTGGCTAGAAGAAATTGATTTAAAGAAGCAAGGTTTAAATGCTTTTGCTGCCATAGAATCAGAATCTGGAGCAATAATGGATCCGTATAAACTGGCACATGACCTTCTGAAATATTGTAAACAAAAAGAAATGCTGATCTTTGACCGCACTAATATTACTGAATTTAAATATCTAAAAGGAAAAATAGTTGCTTTAACTGAAAATGATTTTACAATTACAGCCGAAGATATTATACATTGTACTGGTTATGAAAGTACTGAAACCCTTACTGAAAAGGTTGTAGATTTAAAAAGTACTTATGCATTAACATCAGAAAGCTTTATAGAAATTCCTAACCCTTTTAAAAATGCTATTTACTGGAACACATCTGAACCTTATTTATATTTTCGAGGAACTGCCGATAATAGAATTATTATGGGCGGTGGCGATGAAGAATTTCATAATGCCGAAAAACGAGATAAACTATTACACCGAAAAGAAACCTATCTTTTAAAACAATTCGAGAAATGTTTTCCTGATATAAATTATAAACTTGATTATTCCTGGGCTGGTACATTTGGAGAAACTCAGGATGCTCTACCCTATTTTGGCAAACCCAATCCTAAAAAAAACGAGCATTATATTTTAGGATTTGGTGGTAATGGCATCACTTTTAGTGTCATGGCAATGAATTCTATTATAGCATCACTAAACGATTCTCAACATCCTGATTTAAAATTTTATAAGTTTAATAGATAATTAAATTCCTAAAACAATGTTATGGAAACTACTAATATCATAGGACTTGTAGCAGGAATATGCGTAACTATTGCTGTTATTCCGCAAATTATAAAAGTGTGGAAATCCAAAAAAGTAAAAAATGTTTCTTTAACGATGTTTAGTACGCTAACGCTGGGTATTTTTTTATGGGTCGTTTATGGTTTTCTTAAAAAAGATTATCCGATAATGATAACAAATAGTATTTCTTTATTTCTTAATTTATTGATGATCTACTTTATTAGTAAATACGAAAAAGAATAAACAAAAAAAACAGCTTTATAAAAGCTGCTTCTTTCCTTAATAAACCAATAAATATATTAGGCTGTTTTAGCTATCGAGTTCTGGTTGTATTTATATTCTTTAGGACTACAGTTGTACTTTTGTTTGAATATTTTAGAGAAATAACTTCTGCTTGTAAAACCTATAGAATATACAATCTCAGAGATATTTAAGTCTGATGTTCTAATTAAATTCTCTGCTTTTTCTATTCTCATAAAAGTTATAAAATCATTTACAGTTCGATTATGCACGAGCTTAAATCCTTCTTGCAATTTGTTTGGTGATAATCCTGTTTTTTGAGTTAAAAACTTAATAGTAAATTCCTCTGCAGGAAAATTTACAATGAAATTTGAAATCCTTTTAATTTCATCAATTTGTTTTAATGTAAGACAAGTTATAGCTTGAGATATCTTAGTAAAACTATCAGTATGCTGCTCGATTTCCATTGCCAAAATAATTTGCAAAATTCCTTTTTTTAGCAAACTCCGAACAATTCCTGTTTGGGTTATAGCATTAAACTCTTCAATTTTTTCGGCAATCTTAAAATTTTGGAATCTAATATCTAAGTAATTTTCTTTCTTATTTAAAAATGTATTTTTTAGCTTATTTATTAAATCATCATTATGTCCATTAGTAGATACACTAATACCAACTCCTATTATAGAAAATTTAATCGGAATATTTTTTTCAAAGTATAAAATACTATTAATACTAGAAGAACTTTTTAGTACTCCTGAATTATATTTCTTAAGACTCTTTTTATCTCCATTCTCTCCAAAACTATGCTTAAGAGCACCTTCAGAACAATAAGCAAATAAAATTGGGGATGTCTTAAAAGATTCCATACTCAACATTACATCATCAGAAAAAACAAGATCAAATTGCATGTACGCCATCCCTTCCTGAAATGTTATTCCTTCGATATTACCTTTTACAAAATCTGATTCTAGTGCTAAATTATATTCTTCATTATTCAAGGTCAAAGTACCTTTAAGACTTTCTTTTAATTCATTAAAAACATCTTGTGCTTTTCCGGCTTTTAGATATATATTTTTCATTTTTAATAATTTTTTAAAATAATTCTTAATTCTTTTGAGTGTTCTAAAAAAACAGATGCTCTAAATCTGTTTTAGTTCTTTCTTGATACTTTCAAATTTCGCATTATAAACAAGAATATTGTTATAGAATTTCGACATTAAGTTCCATAATTAACTAGATATCAACACAAAACACAAAAAAAAGTCTTATCATTATAATGACAAGACTTTTTAAGCAAAATAATTTTATTGATCCCCCAATCAATAAAAAACAGTTATGGATTATTTATACTTTCTTTATCTGAACAATTAATCTCCGGAATATCCTTAAAAAATTCAGAGGCATCTAAATCACTAGTGGGACCATAGCCCAGTAAAAATGTTCCTTTTACTGAGTCGGCAGTTTCAATTATGTACAAAATAGACATATCATCGGGATTACTCATACCTTCATATCGATGTTGCGCTACAATAAATATCTCCTCTGGTTTATAGGAGTATTTTGTTTCTGTATCAATCAAATACCCATTTTCAAAAAGATAGTTAGATGTATATCCTTTTTCTTGATACTCTTTAATATAATCCGTTTCGTGTTTTGCATATTCAATTTTCATAATTAATAAAATTTTTAAAGAGATAAATACAATTTTCTATCATCTTTTAATTTATACTTTTCTTCTTCCTATAACCAATGAAATTACAAACAATACAATGAAGATAAAGAATAGCACTTTGGCTATACTTGCGGTTCCAGCAGCAATACCACCAAAACCAAAAATTCCGGCAATAATTGCAAGAATTATAAAAATGACTGTCCAACGTAGCATAATGATATATTTTTAGTTAGTAAATAAGATCATAATGACCTTCTAGTTATTACAAATTTCTCTTTTCTTAAAGAATTGAATTAACTCAAACACAAAAAATATTACCTCAATCAAACATTAACATTATAAATACTTAAAAAAATAAATTATGTCTTTTTTAAATCTAGTATTTTAAACAATTCGTAATTATCTAAAAACAAGCCAATTACATCGTTTTTAATTCATTTTTACTAGCTATTTATCCTTACATTTGATAAAAGCAATTTTATCTGTTTTGCGGTTTTAAACTTTAAATTTCAACCAAATCTTCCATTTTAACGAATAAACATAAATGAGTCAATCAAATAATCGATTGAGTTAATCTATGTAATTCTACAATACTAATTTTATAAATTCAAGATTTGTTACAAAACGGTTACTAGATATAAAACTAGAATAGAATAACTTATAAGCCCCATAATACATCTAGTACATGTTGTCGATAATAAAGTTATAGTAGAATAATAAACATAAAATGATTTATTACAAGAACTAAAAATTAACGCCCATGAAAACGAGAGACACAAAATCGAAAATAATATTCCTTTCTACATTTCCGCCAACACAATGTGGTATTGCTACCTATACAGAAGACAGTATTAATGCGATAAATAAAGTATATGGAAAAAGTATTGCCTGTGAAATATGTGAATTGACCGATAAAATAAATCCAAATACTAAATCGGGATATATTTTAAATACTAAAAATAGAGATGAATATAAGAAGGTAGCGCTTGAAATAAACAAAGACGATGCTGTAAAATTAATCCATATTCAACATGAATTTGGATTGTTTGGCGGAGAATATGGAAATTTCCTAATCGACTTCTTAAATGCAAGTAAAAAAGCTATAACTTTTACTTTTCATAGCGTTATTCCAAATCCAAACGAAGAATTAAGAAGCTTTGTTAAGTTATTAGCATTATATTCTGATTCGTTTTTTGTAATGACAAATCAATCTAAAAAAATTCTCGTTGAAGATTATGGAATAAATCAAGAAAATATTGTTTGTGTTCATCATGGTACACATATCGTAGAATATGAAAATACATCAAAAGCAAAGCAAAAATTTAATTTTGAAGATAGAATAATACTTTCCACTTTTGGATTATTAGGTGAAGGTAAAAATATTGAGACAGGATTAAAAGCACTTCCGAAAATTGTAGAACAATTCCCTACTGTATTGTATCTGATTCTTGGGAAAACTCATCCCAATAATATTATTAATAATGTAGATGAATACCGTAATCATTTAGAATCTATTGTAGATGATTTGAAATTAAAAAACAACGTTCTTTTTGTTAATCAATATTTAGAAGTTAAGGAACTTTTAAATTATTTAAAAGCAACTGACATCTATCTTTTTACATCAAAAGATCCGAATCAAGCTGTAAGTGGCACTTTTTCGTATGCTATGAGCTGTTCTTGTCCTATTGTAGCAACAAAAATACCTCATACTATAGAAGTACTCTCTCCTGATACTGGTATTTTGGTAGACATTCAAAACTCGGAACAATTTGCAAATGCAACTATAAAACTTCTTTCTGATTCTGGATTGCGAGAATCTATGGCTTTAAATGCATTCGAAAAAACCAGAAAAACTTCCTGGGAGAATGTAGCAATCAAGCATATGATTACCTACCAGAAGATTATAAAAGAGCCTATAGAAGTTAAATTTACGTATCCAGCAATAAAAATGGATCATCAAAAAAATATGACTACATCGCTAGGAATGATACAATTTAGTAAAATCTCTGAGCCTGATATTACTTCTGGTTATACACTCGATGATAATGCGAGAGCATTAATTTCTATGTGTTTACATTACCAACTTAAAGAAGATATCAATGATATTTATTATATCAATACTTATCTTAATTTTATTGAAAGATGCCAACAACCTGAAGGTAATTTTATAAATTATGTAGATGAATTTAATAATGTAGATCCTAAAAATGATACTGTAAATCTGGAAGATTCAAATGCAAGAGCAATTTGGGCTTTAGGAATGCTAATTTCATTAAAATCGACACTTATACCTCCTTCTACGCTAAACAAAGCATCTAAATGTATTTTTAAAGCATTAGATTGGACAGAAACAGTTACTTCACCTAGATCAATTGGTTTTATAATCAAAGGATTGTTTCTATACAACTCCGTTGAACCTACACCACGCATTATCGAAATAATAGATAAACTAGCTGATAGACTTTCTAAGAATTATAATGATCATGCAACCAAAAATTGGAATTGGTTTGAAAATTATCTTACTTATGCCAATAGTATATTATCTGAATCGATGCTATATGCTTACTTAGCAACGGATAGGTTACTATATAAGAAGATTGCAATTGAATCTTTTGATTTTTTATTACCCAAAATGTTCATAAATGGAGAATTTAAAGTCATTTCTAATAATGGATGGCATCATAAAGGGTCGATACCCTACCAATATGGCGAGCAACCTATAGATGTTTCGTATACTATACAGACATTAGACCTATTCTATAAAACTTTTAAAGATCCTTTTTACAAAAAATCCATGAAGATGGCCTTTAATTGGTTCTTGGGTCAGAATCATTTAAACCAAATTATGTACGATCCAATTACTGGCGGTTGTTATGATGGTTTAGAAAAAGAAAATGTAAATCTAAATCAAGGTGCTGAGTCTACGATTTGTTATTTAACTGCACGTTTACTCATGGAGAATAATATTGTTTCTAATAGTAAGATTATAAAGCTGGAGAGCACAAAAGAAAACTTAGCATATAAATCAATTTAGATTACAGTATCTCTCGAAGTTGCTAAGAATAATAATTTAACCGCAAAGAGCGCAAAGGATTACGCAAAGAGTCGCAAAGTTTAATAAATAGCTTTGCGATCCTTTGCGTTTTTTTTCTTTGTGTACTTTGCGGTAAAATCTTTTTGCTTCTTAAAAAGTAAGGCACAAAAAAAATCCTCATCAATTACTTGATGAGGATTCTAAAGAAAGGCGACGACATACTCTCCCACATAACTGCAGTACCATCTGCGCAGGCGGGCTTAACTACTCTGTTCGGGATGGGAAGAGGTGAGCCCCGCCGCAATAACCACCTTAAGGTCGTTGTTACTTGAGGTAACTTTT
>NZ_NCWQ01000080.1:0-17578 GCF_002156885.1 Flavobacterium sp. AJR
ATTAGTCCCAAAATTTTAACTGTTTTTTTTGTAAAAAAATGTTAATTAAAATATTGGGGAGTTTTTAAATATCTAAAAATAAAACAGTTAATATTAATAGATACTTTTCTGTTGTGTAAGATTTTTTCTAAACGGATAGCAATAATAAGAGATCTTTGCTGTTTCCAAACCGTGTTATTATCAAAAACAAGTCGTGTTTTTACTGAATCAAACGTGATATACCATGCTAGTATGATTTGCTAAAACAGATATGTTCTCTGTTAAAAAAAATGACTATTTTTATCAAACCATCAACCTTTTACTATGACCGATAAATCACTACTCCGAGGTTCCATTTTCAGACATCTAGACGGCTTAGCAGTTGCACCAGTGGCGATCGCATTAAGAAATAAAGATGTTTTAGAGTTTATCCTGAACAAAAAGCAAGTACAACTAACTGAACTTGCAATCACTTTTAAAGCAAATGAAGGTTATCTAAATGTAGGCTTAAGGATTTTGGCTTCTCAAGGTTTCTTAGATTATGAAGTCGATAACCAAAAACAGGAAATTAAAATTTCGGTAAATGAAAAGACAGCAATAGCTTTTTCGATGTTTCATCTTTATGAAGATGTTGTTGATTTACTTCAGTTTTCTATCCAGTTCCACCCTCGCCTATTTGAAGATGTGCCGTTTGAAAAACTCAATGCTATTTTTGAAAAATATAAAAAAAACTACGGAATTGAACCTTCTAGTGATGCTCTGATTAATAGTATTCAGGATCAGATTTTAAAACATATAGAAGGTTACTTAATTGGGCCTACAATAGTGCGTTTGGCAATGAAAGGAATGTTTCATAAATATTTTATGGAGACTTCTTTCAAGCCAGAAGAATTTCATAAATCTCCTGAAAATTTCAAAAAAATATTAGACTTTTTTGTGCATCTTGGATGGTTTCTGGAAAAAAATGGCAATTATCAATTTACCGAAGACGGTTTGTTTTTTGCAAAAAGAGCCAGTGCCTACGGTGTTACAGTTTCTTACTTGCCAACATTTGCAAAAATTGAAGAGTTAATTTTTGGCGACCCAGCCGCGTTAAGAATGATCGCTGACGGCGAAAATGAAATTCACGTTGATCGCGAAATGAATGTTTGGGGCAGCGGTGGTGCTCACGACACTTACTTTAAAGTCGTAGATGAAATTATCGTTAAACTTTTCAATTTGCCAATTAAAGAACAACCAAAAGGAATCCTGGATATGGGTTGTGGTAATGGTGCTTTTCTGCAACATATTTTTGAAGTAATCGACAGGCAAACCTTGCGAGGTAAAATGCTCGATGAATATCCTTTATTTCTCGTTGGGGCAGATTATAATCAGGCTGCGCTGAAAGTAACCAGAGCCAATCTTATAAAAGCAGATATTTGGGCAAAGGTAATTTGGGGAGACATTGGTCGTCCGGATATGCTCTCGGATGATTTAAGAGAAAATTACAATATTGATCTGAAAGATTTACTTAACGTAAGGACTTTTCTGGATCACAATCGAATTTGGAAAGATCCGGAACACATTCGCAAAGACAGGATTAGTGAATCTACAGGTGCATTTGCCTATAGAGGAAAAAGAGTCAGTAATAACCTTGTAGAAGATAATCTTCTGGAACATTTACAAAAATGGTCGCCGTATGTGCGTAAATTTGGATTGCTTCTTATCGAATTACATACCATAAATCCAAAACTTGCTGCCAGTAATTTAGGTAAAACTCCTGCAACAGCGTACGATGCCACTCATGGTTTTTCTGACCAATATATTGTTGAGATAGATGTTTTTAATAATGTTGCTGCCGAAGCGGGATTATTCCCAGATAAATCAATTTTTAAACGATTTCCAGATGCTGATATAGCTACAGTAAGTATCAATTTATTAAAAGGAAAGTAATCTATAATCTCAGTTACATAAATTTACAATCCTTGTCTGAAAGAAAAAACATATGTATTAAATATTAAACATAAAAAGCTCCATTATTTCTAATGGAGCTTTTTTGTATTTGCTAAAGACTTTCGACAATAAAATTTATTTAATCACATAAAAAGTAACATAATAAAGGCTTAAAGAGGATAGTAAATAATATAGTGTTTCATCATTTTTCTCTAACTTAGCGCTGTAAATCTTAAAATATAAGATTAAAACAAACTTTGTTTTTCGCAAAGAACTGAATGAAAAAGCGTTACTGTTTTTTTTCTTACATTTTTTTGGAAAAGCATTTTTATAATAATTTTAGTTAATTGAAAACTATGAATAAATTTGATTTTGGAATCGTAGGACTCGGTGTAATGGGACGTAATTTACTTTTGAATATTGCGAGCCATAACTTTGCGGCAGCAGGTTTAGATTTAGATACTGAAAAAGTTAATTCACTTCAACAAGAAGCAGATTCTGACCATACAATTGAAGCTACTACAGATGTTAAGCATTTTGTAGAGCTTATACAAAAACCTAGAGCTATTATGTTATTGGTTCCTGCAGGAAAACCTGTTGATAGCGCAATAGCAAGCTTATTACCTCATTTAGACCAAGGAGATATTATAATTGATGGGGGTAACACTTATTTTACCGATACAGACAGAAGATTTTTAGAATTATCTGCTAAGGGAATTCACTTCTTTGGAATGGGAATTTCTGGTGGAGAAAAAGGCGCAAGATTTGGTCCGGCTATGATGCCTGGAGGAGATCAGAAAGCATACGAGAGACTTCGCCCAATTTTTGAAGCTATTGCAGCAAAAGTAGACGGAGAACCTTGCGTAGAATATTTAGGAAACGGATCTGCGGGTAACTATGTAAAAATGGTTCATAACGGAATCGAATACGGAATTATGCAGTTGATTTCTGAAATTTATGACCTAATGAAAAGAGGTTATAATCTGGATGAAGATACGATTCAGAAAACTTTTGAAGAATGGAACCAAACAAACGATCTTAAATCGTACTTGATCGAAATTACAGGAAACATACTGAAAGAAAAAGATACTGACGGAAGCAAGCTGATTAATAAAATTTCTGATTGGGCAAAATCTAAAGGAACAGGAAAATGGACTTCGCAAAACGCAATGGATTTACAAGTACCAGTTCCTACTATAGATGCAGCAGTTTTTATGCGCGATATGTCTAAAACTAAACCGGAAAGAATTGAAGCTGCTACTAAACTAGCTTGGAACGCTGCCGAAACAGATGTAAATACAAGTGAAGCAATTGCGGCATTAAAATCAGCTTTATACTTTTCTATTGTAGTTACTTATGCACAAGGATTAGCACAACTTCATACTGCATCTAAAGAATACAATTACGGATTAAATCTCGAAACTGTTGCTAAGATATGGCGAGGTGGCTGTATTATTCGTGCTAATGCTCTGGAAGATTTTAGAAAAGCATTTGCAACTAAGAATGATTTACCAAACTTACTTTTAGATTCTGGAATCGCTTCAAAACTAACAGAAAACCAATCTGGGATGAGAGCAGTTGTACAATTTGCTGTTCAAAAAGGATTGCCTGTAGCTGGACTAATGAATTCATTAGCTTATTTTGATGCCTACAGATCAGAAAATCTTCCAACAAATTTAATTCAGGCACAACGTGATTATTTTGGAGCACATACCTACGAGCGTATTGATACGACAGGAGTTTTCCATACACAATGGTCTGAATAAAGAACTTTAAGCAACACAACACACTAAAATGAATAAGTTCAAAAATATAAATCCAACAATCATTGTTATTTTTGGAGGAACGGGTGATTTGGCAAAGAGAAAACTCTTTCCCGCATTTCAAAATCTCTACCTAGACGGTCGTATGTCTGATAAGTTTCAGATTATCGCTCTGGGAAGAGCAGAAAAAAGCAATGAAGACTTTCGCAGCTATGTCTTAGAAAATCTAAATACTTTTTCAAGAAAGAAAGGACTTTCTGATTTAGAAACTCAAGAATTTCTTTCGCATATAATCTACCAAAGTTTTGATATTGACAAAGAAGAATCGTATCAAAGATTAAATGAGAGAATAAATAGTATTGATCAGGCATTTGAAGAACGCGCTAATCGTCTTTTTTACCTTTCTATTACTCCTTCTTTTATCACTACAATATCTAGTAATATTAAAAAAATTGGCCTTGCGGCTAATGCTAAGCAGGATCGTATCATTATTGAAAAACCTTTTGGTTACGATAAAACTTCAGCGATTGAGCTTAATGAAATGCTTTCGCACACTTTTAAGGAAGAACAGATTTACAGAATTGATCATTATTTAGGTAAAGAAACCGTTCAAAACATACTTGCCTTCCGTTTTGGAAATTCGATGTTTGAACCTTTATGGAGCCGTAATTTTATCGATTTTGTTCAAATTACAGTAGCTGAAGAAGTTGGCGTTGAAGAACGCGGCGGATTCTATGAAGGAGTCGGTGCTTTAAAAGATATGATTCAGAACCATCTGCTTCAGATTCTATGTATGACAGCTATGGAAGCTCCAGCATCATTAGAAGCAGACGATATCCGTAACCGCAAAGCAGATGTCTTAAAATCTATTCGACGCATTAAACCTGATGAGGTTGATCATTATATTGTAAGAGGTCAATATGATGCTGGTTTTATAAAAGGAAATCCTGTTCCGGGATACCGTCAGGATAAAGGAATTGCTCCAGATTCTAATACGGAAACCTATGTAGCGATGAAAATTTATCTGGACAACTGGAGATGGCAGGGAATTCCGTTTTATTTGCGCACAGGAAAAAGAATGGAAGAAAAACAGTCTTCTATTATAATACAGTTTAAACCAGTTCCGCATTCTTCATTTTCTTACGGAAAAGAAGGAATGACACCAAACAGGCTTATTATTAATATTCAGCCTGCAATGGATATCAAGTTGCAGTTTATGACCAAAAAACCTGGACTGTCACTTTCATTAGAACCAGCAGAAATGATATTTGATTATTTCTCCTGCTCTACAATGTCGCCAGAAGCTTACGAAACCTTAATTGCCGATGCTCTGGCTGGAGATCCTACCCTATTTATGCGTTGGGATCAGGTAGAACAAGCTTGGGATGCTATTGATACTATACAGCAAGTATGGAAAACTATAGCGCCAACCAATTTCCCTAATTACAAAGCAGGAAGCTGGGGACCTGAAGAAGCTGACGAATTATTAGCTCGCCAAGGACACGCTTGGATTCAAAACTCACAAAATAAAATAAAAGAAGAAGTATTAGATGATACAGATATATAATAACACAGAAGAAATTAATACTGTAGCTGCAGATCTATTTGTAGCTGCTGCACAGAAAGCAATTGCAGAAAAAGGCAAATTTACTGTCGTACTTACCGGAGGTTCATCTCCTGCAGGGATTTACAAATTATTAGCTTCTGATGATTATAAAACTAAAATAGACTGGAGTAAAGTTTTTATATTTTGGGGTGACGAACGTTGGGTTCCTCTTAATGATGATCTTAGTAATGCAAAAATGTCTTATGCAGCATTATTAAGCCACGTCCCTATTCCGAAAGCTAATATATTTGAAATGTATAAGGATGGCGTAACACCAGAAGATTATGCAGTTACTTATGAAGAGTCTATTAGAGAAGTATTAGGAAATGAAGGAAAGTTTGATCTTATTTTATTAGGAATGGGAGACGACGGACATACAGCTTCACTTTTTCCTGGACAAGCAGTATTAGAGGAACAAAATAAATGGGTTTCTGCCTACTACCTTGAACCTCAAAAAATGCATAGAATTACACTTACTGCACCATTAATAAACAAAGCAGAAAAAATTATAGTAGTGGCTTTTGGAGAGAAAAAAGCGCCAGCATTAAAAGAAGTTACAACAGGAACATACAATCCTACGACTTACCCAATGCAGTTAATTAAACCTGTTTCAGGCGAATTATTATTTCTTGTAGATAAAAGTGCTGCTGGTACAAATTAAGAAATTGTTTTATACATTTCTTGCTAAAATTATACTACAGACTAATTAGCATAAGTATAAAAAGAGATAGAGAAGATTTCCTTCTTTATCTCTTTTTTTTTGTATTAATTTACTTTTGATGAGGTCAATTAATTTTGTCGCTCCTCTTTGCGTTGTATGGATGACTGATCTTCGGATTCTCCTTTTTTCCAATAAGAAATAGCTGAATATTCAGAAGAAAGCCAATTTTGTTCCTGCTTAAAATAATTGCGTAAGTTTTTTATAATACTAAATTCAGCTGCAGCAAAAACAAATCTATTTCCCGTAGGCAGAATTCTTTTACGTACAATTTCTGCAAGATTACTACCTTTTTCTGGGTATGGATTATGCACCCATTCTATCGATAAATTTGCTTTGGAAGACAAAAACATTTCATCCTCAGCCCCAAAGACTTCAAGTATTACATCGGCTTCGACTCCTTCGGGCAGTTGTTCTAGCATGGCTCCTATAACGGGAATAGCTGTACTGTCTCCAATTAATAAATATTTATCAGCATCCCGCAATATTGGTCTACTAGATTCCTTCATTGCAATACCCAAACTGTCTCCAGCTTTCGCCTTAATTGCCCAGCCAGAAGCAGGACCATTATCTCCATGTGCTACAAAATCTACAAACAATTCTTTTTCTTTGTAATTTATATATTGGGTGGTATAGGTTCTTACAGGAGATAAAGACTCTTTATTAGTCGTATGTTCATCTGGAAATACAATATCGTTTGTTCCATTTACAGGTAAGAATATCTTGTTATGATCACCAATCATGACATTTTTAAACAATTCTGTCTGTTGATCTGACATAGCGAATACAATTCGGATATAGTGTGGCGTAAGGAACATTTTTTCTTTGACAGTAAAAACAGATCTTACTCCCTTTTTTTTGATTGTTTCCATGAGTTAAATTATTTCTTATTATTAAAAAGTAATATTAAAACGGCTATTAAACAGCTAATTGCGCCAAAGAAATAAACCGATTGATAATCATACCAGCCCGCAATGATTCCTGCTATAGGCGCAGCTAATGCTAGTGATAAATCAAAGAAAGCTGCGTAAGCTCCTAAGGCAGTACCTCTCATTTGGGGGCTTATCTTTTTTATTGCTAATACACCTAGAGCGGGGAATATTAATGAAAAACCAATTCCAGTCAGACTACAGCCTATTATAGCCATTGTTTTTGATGTAGAAAATCCGATTAACAGCTGCCCAGAAATTTCAACAACTAAGGAAACGAGTGCTACCTTATATCCTCCAAACCTATCAGAATAGGATGAGAATAAAATTCGGGTAAGAACATAACACCCACCGAAAGCCATAAAAGCTAGTGAAGGATCTCCCCAGTTTTGTTCTTTAAACAGTAATGCTATAAATGAAGAAAGACAAGCAAAACCAATGGATGAAAAAGCAAGTCCTAAGCCCTGACTTGCAATAAGTCCTACTACTTTATAAAATGGAGGTCTTATGTGTGATAAATCTACAGGCAATGACGGAAGCTTCATTGTAGAAATCCAACTGAAAATTGAAATAGCTATAATTAAAATAAATACATATTCGCTACCCAAAGAATTTTTAATCCATATTGCAGCTGGGGCTCCAATTGCGATACCTGCGTACATTGCAATACCGTTCCAGGTCATTACTCTGCCTGACTTGGCTCCGCCAACCAAGCCTATCCCCCATGTTAATGCGCCAGTAACACATAAACTTTCGGATATTCCGTGTACTATTCTGGCAAATAAAATTAATCCCAGACTAAGCGAGGCATTATAATTCAAGAATATAGCTGTTGTATAAATAATTCCTGAAAAAATAACTAGAATTATGCCTCTATGATTGCTTTTTCTTGCTCCCTGTGTATCGGTCATTTTTCCCGAATAGGCTCTTGTTAGTAGTGTAGCCAATGATTGTAGTCCTATAACAATACCTACGATTAGGCTACCGAATCCTAAATCATTTTGGATAAAACCAGGAAGCACTCCTAAAGTCATTCCTATGGTAAGGTAAACCCCAAAAACCGATATAATTATCGGAGTAATAATTTGTGCAAATTTTTTATCTGCATTGTTTTCAATGATGATGTCCATCTTTCTAATTTTTTATGTCTTAATATTATAAGTGCAAAATTAGAAAGAGTCCTAACCAGAAATATAGTTCATTCCATAGTGATCATTGGACAAATCATGTTTTTTCTTTTCTAAAATCAGAGGCCGTTATTCCTATATTTTTTTTAAAAAAGCGGGAAAAATAAGTATGATCTTCATAACCCAACTCAAAAGCAATCTCTTTTATATCCAAAGATGTAAAGTGTAACAGTCGTTTAGCCTCTAGTAACGTTTCCTGATTAATCCAGTGACTTGCAGGAAAACCAGTGACTTCTTTTGAAACTTGGTTTAAGTAAAGCGGACTAATGTTTAATAATGAAGCAAACGCTTTTACCTGCTTCAATTCTTTATGTTTAGTGTTTACTAATTGTTTATAACGTGCAATAGTAGCATACTTCTGGCTATTGGTTATTATTTTGCTGTTTTGTGATTCTATGATTTTGGATATTATTATTCCAGTTAATGTTTCCACTGCTGAATTTAACAATGTCTTGCGAAGTGGTATTGATTTATCTTTATTTATAGTTTCGATTAAAGGAAGTAAAGCAAATGATGGTTCATTTGTTTGCACCGATACTACTTGCTGCACATTAAGATAGGTATTGAATATTTCTCGATATTGTTTTAAAATGAAGTCATTGTCTATAAAAACTAGCCATCCCTTACAGTTCTTACAATCAATATATCTATGAACCTGACCAGGAACAACAAAACATAATGATGGTCCCTCCATAAGAACCTCATTAAAATCAAGCTCTAATAAGAACCTCCCACTTTGCTGAATGATAAACATATAATGATCATCACGATGTGCAACTTGTACAGAAGTATCAATACGTTCGATAGATACAATATCTAAACTGATGTCCTTGAGTTCATCTTTATGTAGTGCAATTATTTTTTTATTCATGATAATCTGTTAGTCATCTATAAAAGTATCAATAAGACAAAGTTATTTAATTTACTTGTTTTATACCTTAGTAATAATACTGTTTTCGATACTAACCGAATTAATTAAGAGGTTTTCATAAATCTATAAAAATAAAAAAGTTTGAAGTCCCGTAGAGAGATAACTCTACGGAATCCAAACCTAAACAAGAAGTGTTTACAAATCAACCTTCAATTAAATTCTTATTTTACAGTGTAAATAATATGATTTGTTTCACAAAGTCTGAAGTAACCCAATGCAAAATTATTAGTGTCAGTTGTGTTTATAACATTACCCCTAATATTACCTGGTGCTGCACCAAAAGGGTTCGAATTTGTTACCTCTAAAATTAAATTCATATAATTATAAAAGTTTTTAGAAATCCCACGATGTGTTATATCAAGAACTTTTCCTGGCTTAAGATCTGCGTCAGAAAATTTTTCGTCTATTACATTCCCATTAACAAATTCATCACTTGTTGATGTGTATTCTGGAAAAGCAAGGATATCACTTTTGTAATCTGTAAGATAATAATTGGTCTGGTCTGCTGGGTCTTTGTAATAAAATGTTACCACAATAAGATCAGGTCCTGTTATATCGGGCATAAATTCCTGATCTATCTTGTCAATTGGCGGGACAGCAATTAATTTTTCAGTAGCTGTTAAACTTTGCCCATCAACCTCTACAAATAATTTATATTCCATATTAATCACGGGTACAAAATTAGTGCAGGTATATAAACCCGGTGCTGACTCGTTGAATGTAAAAATAGTTCCTTCACTATTCTCAACTCTTACATGTGCTCCTGAAACCTTTGGTACAACAGCACTGTAATAAGGAGCCATTCGGCTTATTTTTATTGTCTGTTCGTTACCACTGGTTCCTTTTTCCCAAACTATCTCAGCATCTATAACTATTCTGAGAGGACCAGTTTCTAAATCAAGTTCAACAACCCTGTCACAGGATAAAAAAAGTGAAACAAAAAGAAGACTAAATAAAGTAACTGTTTTGCTTTTAAGGTTGTATTTTTTTAATCTTAGCATATTATTAAAATTTAAAATTATAAGAAACACCAGGTACTAATCCGTAAATAGACAGTTGTCTGGACTCATTCGTTCCCGAGTTAGTATTTTGTGAAAACATCATCGATGCAGCATTTTGTCTATTATAAAGATTATAAATACTAAATACCCAATAGCTTTGCCATCCTTTCTTTTTATCTGGTTTTGGAGTATAGGTTGCACCAATATCCAAATGGTGATATGCAGGAAGTCTGTTGGCATTTCTCAACGTATAATTAGGCACATTTCTTCCTCCAAATTCATAATAACCGTTTGGGTATGTTACTGGCTGACCTGATTGCAAGGTGAAATTAGCATTAAAAGACCATTTTGGGCTTAAATCATAATTTGCCGTAATATTTAAATTATGCAATTTATCATATCCTGATAAATACCATTCGCCATTGGCAATACCAGGTTCTTGTGGTGTTCTTCCTGGAGTTTTTTGTTCAGCTTTAGACAAAGTATAAGAAACCCATCCCGTAAAACGACCTGTATTTTTTCTGAATAATAACTCCATACCGTATGATCTGGCTTCTCCATTCAGAATATCCTGTTCAATATTATTATTACCCAATAGATTTGCACCATCAATATAATCAATACGGTTTTTAATTTTTTTATAAAATAATTCTCCTTCAAAAGAATACTCCCGTTCTTTAAAATTTTTGAAATATCCTACTGCATATTGATCCAGCATTTGTGGTTTTGTAAAAGGTCCGCTTGGTGTCCAGATAGTCATAGGCAACGGAGCACGGGTATTAGACAACATATGAATATATTGCGCCATCCTGTTGTAGCTTGCCTTTACA
Source organism: Flavobacterium sp. AJR (assembly GCF_002156885.1). Lineage (NCBI taxonomy): Bacteria > Pseudomonadati > Bacteroidota > Flavobacteriia > Flavobacteriales > Flavobacteriaceae > Flavobacterium > Flavobacterium sp. AJR. The sequence goes on from NZ_NCWQ01000080.1 coordinate 10,877, forward strand.
GAAGTTTCATCATTAAAAGCGTATGATAGTGCCAATCGTGGTTCTAAATTATTAAAACTGCTAATGGTTTGTCCTTTTCCGTAATACTTACTTCCAGTTGGTGTTGCTTCTTCATAAATATGATATAACGGATTATATACTACTGCTTGATCATTTTCATACGTACTGATACTTTCGCCACCTAAACGATAAAATGAACTATAACGAAGTCCGTAACGAAGATTCAACTTTTCTGTAACCTGATGTTCTACATCAAGATAGGCAGACGTTTCTAAAGCATATTTTTTATCTAATTGATTATAATTATATCCCGAATTAAGACCAAACGGCTTTACAGTTCCTGGATTAAAATCATAATATAAAGCATCAATACCGTAATTAAGTTTAAAATTTTCTGATATGGTGTGATTCCAGTTATATTTTACCCCGTAATTGGTTATTTTACTATCCCATTCAAATTTCTGAAATGGTATTTGCAGATTAAACTTATAATCACTGTAAAAAGCAGAAAGATTGGTATTTAACTTTTCCGAAAATTTATGTTTCCAGCTAACTGTTCCCATAGTATTACCGTATGTACTGGCGAAAAAATTGTTAATATCAAACAAATCATTTCCCAGATAACCAGAAAAAGCAATTGTATTATTTGCCCCCAAACGATAATTTAACTTGGCATTGATATCATAAAACATGACACTACTCTTAATATCAGTGAGTTTTAAAAATAAATGCGCATACGAAGCACGTCCGGCAATAATAAACGAACCAACATCTTTTTTTATAGGACCTTGTACTAAAAGTCGGCTCGATATAAGACCAATACCTCCATTTACTTTATACTCATTAAGATCTCCTGTTTGCTGACTTACATCAAGAACTGAAGAAACGCGTCCTCCAAATTTAGACGGAATCCCTCCTTTGTATAAATCTAATCCGCTAACAACATCAGCATTAAAAATAGAGAAAAACCCAAACATATGAGAGTCACCATATACTGGAGCGCCATCTAGAAGAATCAAATTCTGATCGGCAGCACCTCCACGAACATTAAAACCCGATGAGGCTTCACCGGCATTTGTAACTCCGGGTAATGTCAATAATGATTTTAAAGGATCTGGTTCGCCCATAGCAGTCGGTAATCTTTTAATCTCAGCCATCGAAAGCTTATTCACACTCATTTGGGTGTTTCTAACATCAACAGCTTTGTTGGTTCTTATAATTACCTGCTCCAACTCTTGACTGTCTGACTCTATGCTGAAATCATTTTTTACATCCTGAGAAACCGTAATTTGTTTTTTTTTATTCTTAAACCCCACGTAACTAACCAAAATAGTATAAATTCCGTTATCTAAGTCTAAAGAATATTTTCCGTTTTTATCGGTTGTGGCACCTATTTCTATTTCTTCAACAAATACGTTTGCCCCAATAACAGGTTCTCTATTTTGATCAAGAACCTGCCCTGTTAGTTTATTCTTTTTGGATCCTTTTGTAACTTTTTGTTTTACAAAAATATTATTACCTACGATCGAAAAGTGGATTGAACCACTTTTATTAAGCTCATTTATAAGTTGTTTTATTTCGATATTAGTATAAGCCTTTTTTTGGGTAAAATATTTTTGGCTCATATTAATCTGATCTGTAAAGGCAAATTTATAATCTGTCTGACTCTCAATTTGCTTAAAAAACTCTTTTAATGTTACAGTTTGATCTACAGTTACGGTTATGTTTTGAGAGAACATAGTCCAACTGAATAAAAAAAAGCATGTTGAAATTATATGCTTCATGAATTTTTGTATTTTTGAATATTATTAAATGGATAGTTTTATACTATCTTGACTAAGGAAGGATGTTTAGTTTCGCGGCTAGTGCATCCTTTTCTTTTCTATTGAAAAGTAATCTGTTTTAATTTTTCATTTACTTCATAGTTTAGGTTATACATTTCTGATATTAATAGAACAATTGTTTTTAAATCTTCCTTTTTATTTATTCGCACAGTAATTCGTTGGTCATAATATTCTTTCGGAATAGTCACTTTGTAACCATAATTAGACTCGATATAAGTGCTTACAACACTGAGTTTTTCATTCTCGAAATCCGTAAACCTATTAAATTCTGTTACTGAAGCTGTTTCGTTCCCATAGATAAATTTATCTCCAGGTTTCAGTATCCATTTTTTATCTTGGTTTTTCACACTCATCTCAACACTTCCTTCATAAAGTTCTACTGCTACTTCTTTTTTAGGATATCCTTTAACTGTAAAAACGGTACCTAATACTGTAGTTGTAGTTTCGTTACAAAACACCTGAAAAGGATGGTTTTTATCTTTTTTAACTTTAAAATAAGCTTCTCCATTTATTTCTACTTTTCTATTGATAGCAAAATTACTGGCATACATGATTTTAGAATTCGGACTCAATTCTACTTTTGTACTATCTGGTAAGTCAATAATTTTGATTATAGAAGTAGTATTTTCAATTGTATTTTCTACAATTTCAATATTATTACTTATCGGATCATTAGTAAAGTATAATCCAGTCCCTATAAGAGCAAAAATTAAAACTGCCGCTGCTGCATAATAGCGCCATGGTTTATTTTTTTGTTTTTGGGATGGGAATGCCTTTAATTGAAATTCTTCCCAAGAATTCTCTTTTTCAGTATCGGAATGTGCAATGGGAGTTTCGTCCCATAATTTTTTTAATTCCTCTTCTAATTTCTTTTCGTCCATATCTTTTGTGCGTTAAAGTTTTTGACAATAAAATCCTTGTTTATTAAAAACACCATAAACCATTTCTTTAATATCTCTGTTGGTTTCGATTTTTAGAATATGGTCACTATTATCCAAATCAAAATTCATTATACAATCAGAAATGATAAACTGCAGGAGGACTACAATAAAGCTTGCTTCTTCCTTGGTTTTAACATCTGTTTTATAAGATTCAGTACGCATTTTATGTTTCCGTTTATATCTATAACAAACGAGAACATAAAAGTTCCTAATGCTCTTCTATTTTTTTTCGAATAAATTTACTGGCAAGATAAATATGATTGGCAATGGTCTTTTCAGAAAGATCCGTCATTTCTGCAATCTCCTTATAACTAAGGTTTTCCAGTTTGTGTAAAGTGTATATTTTTTGTTGTTGCTCGGGAAGAAGATTTATGAAATTATAAAGTTTTTCTTTTCTTTCTTCAAAAATTATTGTTTCTGTATCCTCTTCTTCAACTTGTAATGGTAAAGTATCAAGTTGAATTATTTTATTTTCTCGGTTAACATGATTAATAATGATGTTCTTGCATATTGTAAACAGTTGTTTATCAAATAGAACATCTTCATTAAGCAATTCTCTTTTATTATATAATCTTAAAAAAGTTTCCTGAACAAAGTCTTGTGGAGTAAGTACTGTAAAATTAAATCGTCTGGCTATGTTTATCAGTTTATCATAGTAATTAAGATAAGCCTCCTTGAAAGATGCTTCATTCCCCTTTTTTAAACTTAATATAAACTTTCTGTTGTCCATAACGTAAATATGATCATAGTCTTAACCTAATCGCCAAAATAATATGGCACATTACAGTTATAACTAAGTCTGACAGGCTTATTTTTTTAATAAACCTTTAGGTACAAAGAACAGAAATTTTATTCTAAAATTTTTTAACAGGAAAAAAATAGTTTAAAAAAAAATTATATCCCAGTTTCTGCTACTGCATTATCACTTCAAATATAAATAAATGGCATGACTAAATTTTGCATTTAATAACTAAATAATAGGCCTCTTTCTCTATCGGCATATTTCATTTATTAGTAATTCTGTTTTTTTCTATATCTGTGTGAATGTTGAGTATTTATTGAAAAACGAGTAAAAATACCTAGTTGGTTTTTGAAATTTAATTCTATCATTGTAGAATATAATTTTCGAAAAAAGTTAAAGCATTATTGAGGCTTGTTTAATGAAGATGTCTTTAGATGCGTACTATAATGCATGGGTAACTTTTTAATAAATAGTCTATTAACTTTAAAAAACAATAATATTATGTTTAAACGTAAAGCCCCCGAAGAAGGTAATGATTTGTTCCAGGCATCTTCATATTTGACAGAAGAAGGAAACGACGCATTATTAAAATCTGCTGAAAAGAATAAGAAAGACATTTTGTATGATTTGATGTTTGGATATGAAAAAGTTCAAATTAACGATCCAATCAGAGCTTTTCATGAAAGTAATTTACAGAATATAGTAGATGATGTAAAATATGGTGTTTTAAAAGTATTAGAAGGTACCTGGGTAAGCTATAATAGCAATAATGACTCAAGTAAGAAAAAATTAATTGGAACTGGAATCCATACTACTATTATGCCTTCACCAGGTACAAATTTAGGTAGTATTCCCGGGAAATATAGTTTTGAATGTGAGGAATATATAGAAAAACTAACATTTGATTTAATAGATGGTGGAGTTCGTAATCGCGGTGGCGTAAATGAACAATTTTGTGGCGCTGTTAAATACGAACAAAGTATTAAAAGTGTAAATAAAGTACCAAACGATACCAAGCTGAAATACACTCCAATTCATGAGGAGAATGGTATGTATTTATGGCTTAGTGATATATTTAATTATGCGGCTACCGAAAAATCTATTAAAGAGGATCGTGGTTTGCACCCTATAGATCCAGATGACAAGCATAAAGATTTATATAAAAGCGGATACAAAGATGAAACTCTTTATTTGCCTTTAGGTAGTAAAGAATATGTAACTCAGGAGAATTTAAACGGACGAGAATATTCTGAAATTATCCCAGCGAAAGAACTTAAACCGGGAGATGGCCAAAGAGGCCCTTATTTTATACCTGATTATTCTATTTCTCGTAGCGGAGTGATTCCGCATGGTAGTACGATAACTTTATTGGGGGATTTGGTTCAAACTGGACCTAGCGGTCTAAATACTGGTGCTCCAAAATTTCCAGAAGGTTTTGATGCTTGGGACTTTGATCATCTTTCTATCTCGAAAACTATGGGTGGAGCTGATGCTAAAAAAGAGCCTATAAATCTTGATGCAGCTCCTCCTGCTTGGGTATTTGAGGAACTTAACGCGGATAATGACCCCAGAGAGAATAAAATATACACACAACGAATACTTGCACATCATTTATATCCTTATTCAGTAAGACCTGATTTACGTCTTCGTGATTCCAACAAAGGAGAAGATATAATAAATCATGTACACATCCAGATGTCATCCAAAAATAAAACGGGTGCTCAGGGTGGGATATTAAATGTTCCGTTTGTGAATCGTTTTGCGCCTACTGTCGAAATGAATATGCAAATGTGGGTAGAAACGGTTGTAGAAGACGGAAAAGAAATTCTTCAGTTGCAATACGAACAAGTTATATTATTTGAATTTCATTTTGGAGATGACGGTGGTACTACCAGCTGGCCACATATACAAGTAAATACGCTTCGCAAAATAGAAGATGTTTCTGATGATCAAAGACGTTTAATCGAGGAGCAATTTAACTCTAATAAAATTAAATCTTCTGGGGCAGCTTCGGAATGTCCTTATAAAAAAGAATAAAATTTAAAAAAAATCGACTACACCTTTATACTAAAGTGTTTTGGTGTTAGTTTAAAAGCCCAAATCCCTCCAATTTGGGCTTTTTTTATGCTTTATTTCCATTTTACAGCAATCATTTTCTCTAAATTGATTTTTTTGTTTTTCTCTTCAATAAAATAATCGAAATAGTACTTTGAGTATAAATTTTCAAAAAAAGGCTAACCCAGTCTGGCATTCTGACTCATTTTTTCTGTATTATATAAATAATAACATTTAAGCAATGGTATTATTCATGTTTCATGTTATAATATGAAACATATAAATAAATATCTCAAAGTTATATTTAATTAATTTTGAGAGACCACATATTCTTTTACCCCCTTTTTTTGAAATTTTAGCAGTATTAAAATTTTAAGTTACCGTGGTTTAATAAATTGTTCATGTCCACCTTTCAATCCAGAATGTCTATGGAACAATCTATACTATTTAAGTTTTTTTTCAGGAAACTAATTTTTATTTCACTTGTAATTGTTTCTTTTACTACGAGGTCTTATGGACAGTTGGTAATTTAATTAACGGAAAATCTGAAACCTTACAGATTACAGGAACTGTAAATGTAACAGGTAATTATCTGAATATTGCTGAGGTAACTGCGGCTGGTCTTCCTGACCCAAATTCTACTCCTAATAATGGAAATGCAACAGAAGACGATTATGCAACAGCAACGATTACACCAACTAATCAAGCTTCAGATTTATCATTGACTAAATCAGTTAATAATCCAACGCCATTAGTTGGCTCACAAGTAACATTTAGTGTTGTAGTGACCAATAATGGTCCGCAAGATAATACTGGGGTTCAGGTAACCGATTTATTACCTTCAGGATATACTTATAACAGTTTTACAGTTTCTACAGGAACTTATAATTCAACAACAGGTTTATGGACAGTTGGTAATTTAATTAATGGAAAATCTGAAACACTGCAATTAACAGGAACTGTAAATACAACAGGCGATTATTTAAATATTGCTGAGGTAACTGCAGCAGGTCTTCCTGATCCTGATTCTACCCCAAATAACGGAGTTACTACAGAAGATGATTATGCAACGGCAACGATAATTCCAACGAATCAAGCTTCGGATTTATCATTAACTAAA